>JAJRAP010000194.1 GCA_028679855.1 Candidatus Methanoperedens sp. | reverse complement strand
TCTTTATCTCTCTTCCATCACCGCCTCTTAATCCATCTGCAACAATAAATGGAGCATTCATGCTTGCATGGGTAAAACCATTCATGGCTGCACCCTGGATGAGTTCTGCGGCATTGAGTTTCATGCCTTTGTATAAGGTCGTTGTGTCTGTTACAAAAGGTATGCCGCCTTCTTTTATTACAAGGTCAACAACTGTTCTTACTATAACTGGTCTTACGTGTGTTGTATTGCCATATTCACCCGGATGAATTTTTATGGCTACAATATCTCCCTCTTTTACAGGTGAAATATCAGGAAAGATCTTTTTTATCTGCTCTGGCTGGTTTTCTTGCGGTTGAGTAATTCTGGCATCTTTGAAAATTATCTTATTCAATACCACTTATTCCTTCCCGAAGAAGCTTCTCATCATTGGATGCATTTCCATCATCTGCTGGCTTGCGATATCCTCGTACAACCTGTACATGATGCTGACTGTAAGCAGCAATCCAGTCCCACCTGCCCCTCCGATCGTACCCATAAGGCTTGCGACAAGCGTGAGAAAACCAATGAAAGCGCCGCCGATGATCGTTACCTTGGGAATATACCGCTGCATGACCCGTTCCAATGTTCCGCTGCTTCTCCTGTAGCCGGGGATTTGCATACCCGACTTCTGAATCTTCTCAGCAACGTTCTTTGCGCCCATGCCCGTTGTTTCTATCCAGAAGAGAGCGAAAATAATACCCCCTCCTATAAGCATGAAAGCGTCGGTCAAAACATGCAGCACTATCTGCCAGACCGCCGGAGGCGTTGCTCCAATGCTGGTGAAATGCGATGAAACCAGATCCGGTATCCAGCCACTGGGACTGTTGATAGGGGCAAGATAATACATCAGACCACCAACAGGAGTTCCCTGTTTATATTCTCCCAGTATCGTTATACCATTACCTGAAAGGATAAGCCCGATCATCTGGATATTTGCCTGAAGCGCCCTTACAAGGATCATGGGTAGAACGCTTGCATATATAAGTTTCACGGGGAAGCGACCGCGTGCACCACGAACCGCAGCGTGAGCCAGAGGTATCTCGATGCGTGTGCTTTCCACAAACACCACCAGGAGATAGATGACAACGGTGCTGACAAGAGCCAG
The DNA here is from genome assembly GCA_028679855.1 of Candidatus Methanoperedens sp. Lineage (GTDB taxonomy): Archaea > Halobacteriota > Methanosarcinia > Methanosarcinales > Methanoperedenaceae > Methanoperedens. The sequence continues at coordinate 2,154 of JAJRAP010000194.1, read as the reverse complement.
AATGCCGCCCTGGACGAGCAGATACTGTATGCCTTCCGGTCTCATGATATAATCAAGACCTGATATGGGTGACGATGGTCCCGCAAGATATATCCATTTAGGGATAAGCCCTATCGGGAGTCCGGTTTCGTCGGGTTTCCAGTTGAAGATACCTGTAACTATCTGCTGGGACACACCTGCGATAATGAACAATCCAACACCTGAGCCAATTCCCCATTTGGAGACAATCTCATCCATATACAGGATAAGTATGCCTCCGATGCATATCTGGATGAACAGAAGTATGGTGATATAACTCCCGGGCACACCGAGCATGGCGGCAAGCCCCTCATCAGGTCGCATGTAACCGCCGAGTATCTGAGGAAGTGCTTCAAGAGCCACCATCACGAATACAAGAAGTTTCTGCAGCCCCTGGAAAATAGCCTGCTGATGCGGATCGCTCAAATCCATTTTAATTACGCCTGCCCCCACAAGTAACTGCAGTATGATCGATGCAGTAACTATCGGACCTATACCCAGCACCATAAGCGAACCTGAGGCGCCGGCAAAGAACGCACGGTAAAGTTCGAAAAGGTCTATCGAGTTCTTATCAAGCCCGAACAAAGGTATGTTCGCCAGAGTAAAATACAGCACAAGGATACCAAGCGTCCATCCAAGTTTCTTCTTGAAATGTACGTGACCTTCAGGGCGTTTTACCGCTGGCAATCGGTTCAATAGGGGTGCAAGACTTTCAAAAGCCATATTCTTTACTCAGTAGTCGTCTTTTCAGATAACACTATCACATTTCCCTTTGCTTCTTCTATTTTTTGTTTTGCAACAGAAGAAAACTCGGAAGCAGTGATAAAAAGAGGTTTTGAAACTTTTCCGCTTCCAAGCACTTTCTCAATGCCAAGTTTTTCCAGATTTATATGGAACGCGTCCCCTTTTTTTTCAGCCATCTTATCAGCCACAAGCTGTTCAATAGCTTCATCGAGTTCACCGATGTTGACAATGACTTTATCGTTGGCTGAACACAGCGGTCTCTTGAAGCCGTGCTTTCCAAAGCTCAAACCCCGCTGCATCGACCTTACGAAATGATGCTTGCATGTGCCCGCATTCCCGCGTCCTCCGCGGCTTCCTCCGCCGCGTCTGTTCTTGTGCGTGCCGCCGCCGAACGATCTCTTTCCACGGAATTTCTTTGTTTTTTGCTTGCTCATGATAATTACCTCATCTTGTTGATCAGGAAATTTATTTCAGCCCCGTGGAATCCCAGGCTTCCTCCTTCGAGGGTATTTCTCTTAGTACCCCTGAGCCCTTTTCTTGCTGGATGCAGCCTGAAAACCGGTTTAAGTTTCGGAACATCCTGGATCGAAGCTTTCCCTTCGCATATTGCTTTTGCCAGTTCATCGAACGACTTGAATTTTGTGTTCTTGCTCAGGTATTCTTCTGTGAGAGCTTTCCTGCCCTCCAGTTTTCCCCTGTTCTTCAATATCAATGCGAGTGTTTCTGGATTTATGTTGCCCCATGCAATATAATCTTTGGCTTTGCGTATCATGCCCTGATAATTGTCTGTTTCAGGGACCAGTACACAGTGGTTGATCCTGTCAAGGTTCAGCATTTGAAGAGTATCCCTGATATCCTGCCTTGTCTTCACTCCCCCCCTGAGTCTTACTATAGCGTACATTTATTTCACCTTCATGGTAGTGGTTCTTATGAGCGCATCATAAGTCGCCCTTGCAAAGTTAAGGGTTGTCCTTGTTTCACCGGTCGCCCGCGCCCAGACATCTTTTATTCCTGCTATCTCAAGCACTTTCTTGGCAGTTCCGCCTGAAGCAAGACCCAGCCCGCGAGGCGCTGGTTTAAGTTCAACTGTCACGCTTCCGACCTTGCCCTTTACTGTGAATGGCACAGTATGTCCGAGACCGCAGCCGCATTCCCATGAACCGCATCCTCTCTTGATACCTTTGATATTCATTTTTGCTGTATCTATCGCCTTTCTAATAGCGATACCTACCTGAACATCCTTGCCTTCTCCGATCCCAATAAAGCCATCACCGTTGCCGACTATTACTGTGGCTCTGAATTTGACTCTTCTCCCAGAGTCGGTCATTCTCTGCACCATGTTAATATCAAGTACTTCATCTCTTATTTCCGGTATCAGTGCGTCCACGATCT
>JAJRAP010000193.1 GCA_028679855.1 Candidatus Methanoperedens sp. | reverse complement strand
CTTGCAGAAGGAAGGCTTGTGAACCTTGCCAGTGCCTTTGGTCACCCGCCAGAGGTCATGGATATGAGCTTTGCTAACCAGGCGCTGGCTGTAAAGTACATTGCGGAAAAAGGTAAGACTCTTGAGAACAAGGTTTACAGGGTTCCGGTGGATATCGATAACAGGGTCGCAAGACTCAAACTCGAAGCCATGGGCATCCAGATAGAAACACTCACAAAAGAGCAGGAAAAATACCTGCATTCCTGGGAAATGGGAACATAATGCAGCTTCAAGTTAAGGCAGTTGAGAATTATTTAACTGGTTTGTACGGAAAGTCAAAGGTAACTGGCATCAGCGAACTCGGAGGTATGCCTGTTGAGGTCGAGGAAGGCATCAAAGGGTTCGGCTACGGAAAGCCCTACCTCATTGATTTTGAGACAGGCGGGAAAAAACGATCCGTTGTGCTCTCATCCATGCGAGTGCAGAAGGGCTTCGGGCACGACCATTTTTCTGACAGGGCGCAGATATTGATATGGCAGAATTCGGTGTTTAATAACCTGCCTGGACACGTGAAGTCGCTGGATGTAGGATATTTTACCCGGAAAGGCGAGCTTTTTTCATCAGGAAAGGCTGATGAGTACTTTATTTTAATGGAAAAGATCGAAGGAAAGGAGTACTTCCTTGACCTTGAGAGGATTAAAAAGGACGGCGAACTAACGCCGGTTGATATTGAACGAACTGAAGCGCTTTCCACCTATCTTGCAGAGATACATGCGAACAGGCATGACGATCGCGAACTGTACCTTCGCAAGCTCAGGGATATCGTGGGGCACGGGGAATGCATAATGGGATTGACCGACAGCTACCCGGACGATCTTGATTTCGTGACATGGGGCGACCTATGCGAGATAGAGAAAAAATGCGCAGACTGGCGATATAAGATAAAAGGACGTACTCACCGCCTGTGCATGACCCACGGCGATTTCCACCCATGGAACATTATGTTCCGGGGGGGTGTGGATTTTACTGTGCTTGACCGCAGCCGGGGAGAATGGGGCGAAGCGGCAGATGATGTTTCTTCCATAACGATGAATTACCTGTTCTATTCATTGCAAAAATACGGGGAGCTTGCAGGACCGTTCCAGGAGATGTATGAACTCTTCTTTGATAATTACCTTGAAAGAACAGGTGACAGGGAACTGCTTGAAGTAATACAGCCGTTCTATGTGTTCAGAAGTCTCGTAGTAGCCAGTCCGATATGGTATCCGAACCTTGACCCTGGCGTGAGGACAAAAATTTTTAATTTTATCAATAATATCCTGGACAGTGAAGTATTCGATTACCAGGACGTTAATTCGTATCTATAGAGGAAAAATGGCTTTTGCAGTCTGGTTCACGGGTCTTCCTGGAAGCGGGAAAACAGTTATTGCTGCGCGCACATCTGTTCTACTTGAGAATAAAGGCATAAAGGTAAAGATACTACAGCTTGATGAGATACGGCGCGTCCTTACTCCGAACCCCAGGTACACGGATGAAGAGAGGGACATCGTATATGCTTCGCTTGCTTATATGGCAAAACTGCTGACAGAGTGCGGCGTCAATGTCTTCATCGATGCAACCGCTAACAGGAGGAGATACCGGGACGCAGCACGCAGCATTATCCCGTATTTTGCCGAGGTTTACATAAGGTGCCCGCTTGAGGTGTGCATGGAGCGCGAAGCCCACAGGAAGGCTGTATTTTCGCCAAAGGGCATCTACAAAAAATCAATGCAAAATGGCGCTAATGTGCCGGGAGTCAATGTTCCATATGAGGAACCGCTCAACCCTGAAATAGTAGTAGATAGCTATAATATGAGGCCTTATGAGAGCGCAAAAACAGCAGCTGATGCGATCATAGCACGGTTTGGAGTTGGGCATGGAAATTGAAACGCTTATCGATATCGGAACTGAGATCAGGAATGTAATTCGCTCCTTTATACATGATAACGCGGATTATGCGGAAATGCTTGTGCAGCGCCCAAAGGATATCACGCGAAGGATGGATATGGCAGCAGAACATGCACTTGATGAGGCGCTTGTGAAGCGCGGTCTGTCAGCGAGGATAATTTCAGAGGAACTCGGTGACCGTATCGTTGGCAAGCATCCGGAGTTCATGCTTGTCTTTGACCCTATTGACGGTTCTACGAATGCTGCGTGCGGTATCCCGTTCTTTTGCACGTCACTTGCTTATACCGAAAAGACCGATATCGCGGGATTCGGGGACATCACTATGGCAGTGATATGTGATATTACGAATAATACCTATTGCGCGGAGAAAGGAAAAGGAGCACTACTTAATGGAAAACGGATAACTGGTGGAAAACGCGGCGCGCGCCCAAAGCCAGTAGTATCAGTCTATTCATACGGTGTTCCGCAGGTTCCGGCAGGTCTGATAGAGCTTGAAAAATCCATCATAGTAAGGGCTCTGGGTAGCATTGCCCTTGATATGTGCTATGTCGCGGACGGCACGCTGGACGGCGTTATTGATACCCGGGGGCTTGTGAGCGGCTATGATATCATGGCATCAGCTCTTGTATTGAAAGAAGCGGGCGGACAGCTTTGCGACCTCAGGGGAAAGCCAATAATTGATGATGATGTTAAAGCTACCGGAATTTCGATGATCGGAACGAAAAATAATGACCTTAATGAAAGAATTGTAAGAACATTAGCGATACATTAAAATGCTATAAAAACATGAAAGGCGCTTATGGCGAAAAAGAAAGAAGGCAGCGGCCTCATGTCCTCTGCTGGTCTAATGCGGTATTATGACGCAGAAGAGACCTCTTTGCAGATACCTCCAAAAACAGTAGTTATCATTGCCCTGGCAGCTGGACTGTCTGTTCTGGCTTTGAATGCGACTTTTGGTATATGGCCTTAAAGGTTAAAAAGAAAAAAATCTGCGTTCATCCGCGTTTATCTGCGGTTTGCCCTCTAAAAATTCACCACTTTATATTCCCTCAAGCCCTTAGTTCTTCCATGTGCTGTATCCTTTTCCTGATGAGCCCTTCAGTACCAATGTCCCGCCTGCTGTAAAGCCTTCCTTTTAAGGCATAGAGGCCATCCTGCGCTATTTTTTCAGCCTCATGAATGGTACTTGCTGTACCCAGAACTGCAACTGCTCTTGAACCGGTAGTGAAAACCTTTCCATCCTTTTCATACACGCTCGAATAGAAAACATGCGCATTTCGGGTGCTTCCGATCTCCACGACCGAATCCTTTACCGGTTCGTCCGGGTAGCCTTCCGGGACTGCATACTTGCATACCGTAGCCTGCTTCTTAAAAGCCACCTTTGTTTCACCAAGAGTCCCGGTCACCACAGCCATACACACATCGAGGAAATCATTATCAAGAAGCGGTATCACGTTCATGGCTTCAGGGTCGCCAAAGCGCGCATTGAACTCAATGACAGAGATGCCCTTCGCTGTTGCCATGAACTGACCGTAAAGTATGCCCTGGTAGGGGATGCCTGTCTCTTTCCTGATAGCCAGAACTGCATCGCTCATAATCTTTTTTGCACCTGAGTAATCGGAGTCTTTCATGAACGGGAGGATATCTTTTGCATCGTTGTACGAACCCATCCCGCCTGTGTTTGGTCCCTTATCTCCATCAAACGCCCTCTTGTGGTCCTGCACTGCAGGGGCAAAGGCAAGGGCGCTGCCGTCCACGAACGCCTGGACTGTGAACTCCTCGCCGATAAGCCGTTCCTCGATGACAATGTCGTCTTTCTTCAATACTTCACGGGCGTAAATCTTTGCACCCTCGATGCCGAAGTGGTCGCCCATGACCTTAACGCCTTTCCCGCCTGTGAGTCCTGCAGGTTTTATGACCACGTCGCCCAGTTCGTCAATATACTCATCAGTGCCGCTCTGTCCTTTCCTGAACACCCTGAATCCGGGAAGACCTGAGATATTATATTTCTTCATGAAATTGCGAGTCCATGCTTTGTCAAACTCTATCTGTGCGGCAAGTTTTCGCGGACCGGCGACCGGGATACCTGCGTCCCAGAGCATATCAGGGATGCCTGCTGCAAGCGGCGTCTCCGGACCTGTGACCGCAAGCTCTATTTTGTTCTTGACTGCAAAATGAACTATGGCGGGGTCTGTTTCTTTGATAAGAATGAAATCTTTGCACAGTCCTGCTATTCCGGGATTTTTCCTGCTCATCGCTGCATAAAGCTGCGGGTCTCTCTTGCTTCGGGATATGGCTTCTGCAATGGCGTGCTCCCGTCCGCCGCCTCCGACCAATAGGACTCTCATGATTTACTCCACAATGTTTGCGGGAATAAAAAAGTTCTGGTTATAGCTTTTTCTTTATAAGAAAAAGTTATGAGAAAAAGAATGGATAATCTTTTTGCCAATGCCAACCAACTCTATATCATGCGCTCAGGGGAGAAGATAGCTGCAGGTAAAGGCGAAATAAAAGCTGACCTTGCATTAAGAAATTGCAGGATCGTCAATGTAAACACGAAAGAGGTTCACAAAGGCGATATAGCGATCCATTCAGGATTCATAGTCGGGATCGGTGATGTGGATGACCTGACCGGGACAGGAACAAAACTCCTTGATGTAAATAATGCCCACGTATGCCCGGGGCTCATCGATGGTCATGTGCATTTTGAATCCAGCATGTTAACGCTGACGCATTTCGCAAGTGAATCCCTGCGACATGGAACAACCGGGATTGTCATAGACCCGCACGAGATCGCAAATATCCTTGGAGCAAAAGGTATCAGGCTTGTGCTGCGGGAGGCAAAAAATCTTCCACTGGACGTTTTTGTCACTATTTCATCCTGCGTGCCTTCAAGCCATCTTGAGACTTCTGGCGCAAAGCTTGGTGTAATAGATATAAAAAAATTCCTTGATAAGAAATTCGTGGTCGGGCTTGGTGAGATGATGGACTATCCTGCAGTCCTGGGGAGACATGCACAAAAAATTGCAATGATTTCTGCTGCCATTGAGAGAAAGCTTGTGGTGGATGGTCACTGCCCTGGCATGAAGGGGAGCGAGCTTTTCGGGTACATGAGCGCCGGGATATCCTCTGACCATGAGTCGTTGACATACGATGAGGCACTTCTTAAGGCGCGCCTTGGAATGAAAATTATGCTGCGGGAAGGTTCTGCTGCAAAGTGCCTTGATGATTTCATTCCCAAACTTTTTCGCGACGGCATATCTCTTGAGAACTTTTTCTTTGCCACAGACGACATCCATCCACATGATCTCATGGCAGGGTACATGGACGTACTTGTAAGAAAATCGATCAGCCTTGGGATTGAACCTGTGCACGCAATATCTTTGTCTACGATCAATACAGCGCGCCACTACAGGATAGACCAGCTCGTGGGATCGATAAGCATTGGAAGAAGGGCGAACCTTGTAATACTGGATGATCTTGAAAAATTCAGGATAAGGAATGTGATGATCCGTGGGGAGATGCACCCGATTACTTCAGGAATAAAATACCCGGAATATGTTTTCAGTACCATGAAGTACAGGAAAATCAAACCTGATGACCTGAAAATCTTTTCAGATAAAAGTAAAGTTTCGGCTCGCATAATTGAGATCGTGCCTGGCAAACTTATCACGAAAAAATGCATCAAAGATTTGAGAACAGATGGACATGCCGTGTTTCCTGATACTGAACATGATATCCTGTCGATCGCTGTGATCGAGCGCCACGGAAAGAACGGGAACATCGGTCGGGGTTTTGTCCGCGGATTTAACCTGAAGGAGGGCGCCGTGGGGCAGAGCATTGCGCACGATTCACATAATGTCGTTGTTGTGGGTACGAATTTTGAGGATATGGCTCTATGCGCCAACAGGATTCGAGAAATGCAGGGTGGGATAGTTCTTGCAAAAGATAAGGAACTAGATCATCTTCATCTGCCTTTTGCTGGGATTCTCAGCACGCAGAGCGCACATGATGTTGAGAAGAAACTAAAAGAGCTCCATACAGCGATACGAAGAATGGGGTGCAGGCTTGAGGCGCCGTTCATCCAGATGTCGTTCCTCTCGCTGCCTGTGATCCCATCGCTCAAGATCACTGATATGGGTCTTGTGGATGTTGAAAAGGGAAAGATAATTGAGGCGGTTGAAAAATAAGAAAAAAGTGGGTATTGAATAATCGGTAGTGTCCTGAATCTTATCACCGGATGTCTTTTTGAATGTATGTCTTGATAATCCTGCCTCTGTTTCTCAGTGGGCTATATCATGAAATTTTTTGGGACAGGATCGACAGGATTTACAGGATTAGCCACCAAAATCCTATCCTGTCGATCCTGTAATTACTGTCGAATAGTACAGTCTATATATGCAGCAGGTTGTAGAGACAATAGAGATACTGTAGAGCAATAAAAAAGATAGGATTCTCTTTAATTTTTTCTGGTCGGAGGTAAATTCACTCAAAAATTGAGATTTTTTAAATCCCCTATATAAATGATACAGGTGAGGATAATCAACCACAGAGGACGCAGAGATCACAGAGTTGTAATAATTCTCTGTGTCCTGGTATGAAAAACTCAATTTTCATGCTCCATCTATGAACCACAGTTCATGGCTGACTCTGTGGTTTTTTTCATACCAGAAGATAATAAAAAGTCTCCATCTGTTACATCTATTACAAAAAATCATATACATATCTTGCTTCAACTGAAATGATATTAGCTTCATAGTCATTAAGTTTTGTATGATTTAGTTTGAATTCCTTAACTATATAATATAATAAAATCACTATAATTATTGAAGTCAAAAATATGTTGTTTAGTCCAGGTAATATCCATTCGTACCAATACGACCATTGGATATCTTTTAATGTAATGTGCAATATTTCTACTAATAGGAGTATGGGTAAAAAACGTTTGAACAGAGCAGCCCATTTAATATAACGGTTTGCAACTCTGAATTGTTCGTTTATTTCCTTGGCCGCCATCATGTGTTGTTCTTCATTAATTCTCCCTCCCCTCTGTGCTATAGCTATATTGGATAGTGTTCGATTATATGTATTTTCAAAATCGATTATTCGTCTATACGAAACTTCCAATGGCACTATCAAAACAGCCAATGAAACAATTATATTTACGATATCTGTAGTCATAATTTATTTTTGTTGAACGTTAGTCTCTCTTAGATTTAACAATTTCTGGAATTCAGTACAATTCGGCTTGGCAACAAAGAAAATATCTCATAAAATCACCCTGAACTGTGAAGGAACTTCGTTGCAGTATTCAATTAAATATATTACATTTTTCACAATGAGATTTGCTGGATAATTTGTTTCGACATGGAGTCCTTTTTTAGTTGTATGTTTGCCTATAAACGAGACTCCAGATAGGTGTTTATTTTCACGATTGATTAAGTATCTTGTGCGTTTAGCAGAATCTAATATTGGTATATTACCATCATTAATTTTATTGATCGATTCTAAATAATTGGCTATTTCAACTAAAAGATTTGCCCATGAAGTAGCATTACTCTTTTGACCATCGGGTGTAAGCAAATATTTTGGAAATTTATTGGATAAGTCCATCTTCAATAACGAAGGTAAAATTTCGCCATACATTTCATTTTTACGTGCGAACGAATTTATATCGTCTACTTGTTTATCTGGTTTTCTCTCAAACTCGCCTTGCATTTTCAAAGCAATCAAAATATCATCTTTTATCTCTGGCTGGATACACTCTACTCTTAGGGTTAAAATACCTATTTTTTTAATATCCGTATACTGGATTAACTTTTGTTCCCATGTTACACCTTGTAAAGGATTATCTACACGTACAGGCACAATCACACCAGCTTTGGTGAAGACAATCTCTTTTTTAACATTATTATTTGCATTCATATTTTTTCTTCCATTACACATATTTACATGCGTGTGTATAAATTTTACACGCATCACTTTATGCACACGTATGTACACAATACTATATAAATTTTGCTTATAACATGAATTTTAAAGTCGCTAAAATGATTTAAGATCTAATTTCATTCTTGAAACCATGTACTATATTTTCCCCTGAATCCGCTTGACCACAACCTCAAGCACTCAAGCAACTGTTTTTTCCGTCTTCTGTTAAACCTTACTATTTTCGTGCCCCTTCATATCGTTAAAAGCCAAAACAACGAATAACGATAGAATTTCTCGCCGTAAGTAACAGTTAAAATATAGCATAAGGGTGAGACAGGGCAAACGAAAGAGCCTGAGCAGGTATTGGAAGAGCATGATGATGCGCCTGTAATAAATAAGTTCAATGTACCTTGACTTTGTCAGATTAGTTTTTATTAATAATAATCTTTTTTGTTTGTAATAAGTATTTATATTATAAAATATAATATTATATTGAGGGATCAT
>JAJRAP010000192.1 GCA_028679855.1 Candidatus Methanoperedens sp. | reverse complement strand
GTAAATTCATTACATGAACTGTGAAGCATGGAACAAATTCCATAATCCGTTGACATTGTCTTTTTAATATCATGATTTTGAATGTATCACTTTTACCCCAGCAAGTCTCTGGACACTAACCATAGGCAATCAAAATATGCAAATGATTTTTTGGATATGCACGAAATAATTGAAAGATAAAAAACATCATTGCAAGCTGGCAAAAAGGGAAAAATCATGGTAAAAAATATTGAAAATAACAAACAGGCAAGTAATATTCTTAAGGGCAGTTCTCTTGGAAGAGGAGAGACATCTTCCCTACACCTTTATTTTAATCTAAATGCAGAGGCGATCATAAGTGATGATAGAGCATTTTTAAGTGTTTTGCAGCAGAATAATATTTCATTTATAACTCCTGCTGACCTTATCGTTAGATCATTTGAATTAAGAATACTCTCAAAAGACGAATCATTGAATGCGCTGGATATGATAGAGCCTTATATATTTAATTATGAGAAAGCAAAATCTGATCTGGAGGTTTAATATGGAAGCAGTATCTTATCCTATACGTATCCTAAAAAACGTTATTGAGCTGGCAAATCTCAGGACAAAAGAAGAACATGTGGATAAATCCACAGCGATACGACAGTTTCTTTACATGGGAGCGCGGGATTATGTGTTAAAGATGTATCAGAAAGGTAGAATATCTTTGAGCAGAGCAGCAGAAAAAAAGTAGAGAAACAGCAAAAAATCTTGTGTTATAAGGTAATAATTTTAGATGAACGTATTGAGGAAATAAAACAGGTTGTTAAACCACGTGGAGGGTCTGAAACCTGATGAACTGATGCTCCACCACGTGGCAATTTATGTTACTCTCATATTAGTTGGATTCAGATATATAATTTTCGTCCATAATAATTAATTATACAAAAACTATAATTAATATTGGATAAAATAGGTTGTTTCATATGATAAATGAAAAGAGATTTAATAGATATCTGTAATAATAGAGATAGTCAGAATGTCCAAAATCCCCAAATCCGAAAAGAAGCCCATCGAACAATACGACCACAAAGGTAAAGAACGGTGCAACAACCCTCCCGTCGGTCTTGTAACCCCCGACACAGACCATGACAACGGTAAAAAAACTTACGCCTACGACCCTCACCTCGATCCCGCGCTCGTCTGGGCGGGCAAGGTGGAGCACACTTCTTTCGAAATCCCCACCGTCTCCCTCCACGTCCATGAGCGCATCGACCCGCGCACTATCATAGAAGCAGTCCGAAAGCGCAACGGCGCGCAAAAGCAGATGTCGCTTTTCGAATACACCGAAGAGATCCCGCCCCTGCGCGAGGCTATAGAGTTCTACAAACATAAGCACAACTGGTCAAACCGCATGATAGCGGGTGATTCTCTGCTCGTGATGAACTCCCTGCTTGAGAAAGAAGGAATGGGCGGGAAGGTGCAGATGATATACATCGACCCGCCCTACGGCATCAGGTACGGCTCCAATTTCCAGCCTTTCGTGAACAGGCGGGATGTGAAGGACGGGAAGGATGAGGATCTGACGCAGGAGCCTGAGATGATCGAGGCTTTCACGGATACTTTTAATCCGTGCGTATCCGTGTCATCCGTGCAATCCGTGTTCTCTCAAAAATCTGCGTTCATCTGCGTTTATCTGCGGTTAATTAAATTTTTCCTACCACGTAGGTGCTTCGGAGGCGTGCAATGATCAGCAATAAAGTCCTTGACGAAGCCGCGCGCTGCATCGTAGAAAAATTCCATCCTGAGAAGATTATCCTTTTCGGCTCTCAGGCGCGTGGAACAGCCGACAGCCACAGCGATGTTGATATTCTGGTAATCTCCGCTATAAAAGAAAAGCGCAGGAAATTAATGGTCGATATGAGAAGAGTACTCGATGAACTCGAATACGCATTTGATGTAATAATACTAACCAGAGAGGAGTTTGAGCGCGATAGCAAGATACCTGGCACTATCGGACGATATGCATCAAGGGAAGGTAAGGTCATTTATGAGCATTCCTGATCAGGATCATATAAACAGAGTATTACTCTGGATGAGCTACGCAGATGAAGATCTGGATCTTGCGAATTATGCCATGAAAATGCCAGGTATCCGCTCATACAGGCTAATTGCATTTCATGCGCAGTAATGTGCTGAAAAATATTTAAAAGCATATCTTGTTTATCATGATATTGATTTTCCATACTCCCATGATATAAGAAAATTATTAAAATTGTGTGGAAATGCAATATGGATTGAAAAAATAAAAAATGCCGAAGAGTTAACACCCTTTGCGGTTACAACACGATATCCTATGCTGGATGAAAAAGTAACTGAGAATGAGGCAGTTGAAGCTGTAAATCTGGCTTCAATGGTTCGAAAAACAATTAGAACGGCTCTCTTGGATGAAGGTATGAATATCGAGGAGGATACTCCTCAGTGAAATCCACCATCGATCGCCTCATAATCAACTCCCCTTACGAAGAGCCGGCGCCCCGCAGGATATGTCATAGCATCTGAAAGTTCAAAGGCGTTTGATGACCCTGGCAAATTAATCGAAATCCCGCTCGTCAATAAGATCCGCCCGCGTATAAAAGCGTGGCGCGAGTCAGGCTATCCCCTCTGACGGCGGCTTGTTCAGGCGCCTCTGCTCCAAGATGGCGACAGGAAGCGGAAAAACTATCGTAATGGCTATGCTCATCGCATGGCAGGTATTGAACAAAGTCACCTATCCTCAGGATACCCGTTTCTCAAAATATAAATTCGTAGTTGCACCGGGTCTTACCGTGAAAAGCAGGCTCTCTGTGCTTTTCCCCTCATCTTCGGGGAATTATTATGACGAATTCAATATCGTCCCACCCGGATTAACAGAAAAACTGAATCAGGGCAAAGTCCTTATCAAGAACTGGCATGCCCTGAACTGGGAGACCGAAGAAAGGCTCGCAAAAAAGAAAGGCGTTGACAAGCGCGGGGCAAAAAGCAATGAAGCCTATGTCCGTGAAGTGCTGGGCGAGATGGCTAACGCTCACGGTATCATTGTCATCAACGATGAGGCGCATCATGCATGGCGCATACATGCCTGTTATGATTTTTCGGCGACCCCATTCGCCCCATCGGGAAAGAAAAGTTCAGAAGAAGCATTGTTCCCATGGATAGTAAGTGATTTTGGCCTTAATGATGCCATAGAATCAGGACTTGTTAAGACGCCGCGCGTCGTGATCCGTGATGACGGCGTCCCTGATGCGAAGGACTACAAATCCAGGCTTTACCATATCTATGAACACGTAAGGGACGACCTGAACCGCGATGCACAGGAGCATGACCCGCTCCCTGACCTTGTTATTAACGGGTATTATCTTCTTGGAAAAGACTGGCTGGAAACAGAAAAAGCATGGGTGGAAAGAGGATTCAAAACTCCGCCGGTCATGATCTCTGTAGCAAACCGCACAGAGACTGCGACGCTGGCAGAACTTGCGCCCGTTGTGGAGGGAAAACCTGATTTTGCAGGCATATCTGAAATCAACCTGAACGATCTGGCTAATAAATTCAGGATGCAGAGGATTATTTTCGAAACGGCAAGAGATATCTATGACCAGATGAAACCCACATGGAAAGGAAAGAGAGAGTTTCTGCTGGCTCAATTGATTCAACTGGTAGAGGAATTCATATTATCGGAAAAAATCCGCATATTCCCACAATTTTTCGATCAAGATGACAAAAAGCGGCGCATTCTTATCACCCTGAACATGAACAGGGTAGTGCATCATATCTGGAAGGCAATCCGATTTGAAAACACAGAATCCATTACGCCTGTATTCAATATCGATAGCCCTATCCGTTCAACAGGCGATATGAGGACATGGTACACAGGGAAGCCGTGTGAACCCACAAAAAGGTCGCACATTAATTTCTGTGTATTCGACAGCACATGGGAAGCTTCTGAAGCATTTGAGCTTGATCGAAATCCAGTAGTTGAAGCCTGGGTGAAGAATGACCATCTCGGATTTGAGATACTCTATATATTTAAGGGCGAGGTCAGGAAATACAGACCTGATTTTATTGTTCGTTTGAAGAATGGCAAAAGCGTGAATTCCTGGATGAGTGGGTAAGAGCTGTAAATCTTCACGGTGGATTTGGCACCTGGATGTGGGCTGTTTCAAAAGATCCGGCTGATGTTGCGGGCATTCTTACAATGCTCAAAAAGCCTGTTCACTGGGGCGTTTCGGACTCATCTGATGATATAGACCGGCTTACATAAAAAATTGAAGACCCTTTTTCGTTTTGGTTTGATTTAATTCAATAAAGCAATTTTTTTTCTATTACCTTCTTCAAATTCTTCTGTCATAAGTATTCCTTTAGACTCACCATTAACAAATTAGCAATTTATAGCTTATTAAATTTCAGCAGCAGCCTGTCGAAATACTTCACCACAACGCATCCTTCAACACATTTCCAGCATCGTGTGCACTCCTCACCTATCATGAGATGCGGCTCAAGCGTGATCGCACCTGCAGGGCATACTTTCAGGCACACCCCGCATTTCGTGCATTTTTTCACCCGTATCAACTGTTTTGCCGTGCTCTCAAAAAGTGACAGGGCTTCTTCCCTGCTTCCTGCATTCACCGAGATATGCCCGGATGAGAATATCTTGACGCTTGAGTTTTCCTTTCTTATCAAAAGCACGCCGAGGTCTTCGGAAAACACATTATCCCCAAGCATATTTGCTATATTGCGCGCGTCTTCAGGCATGATCCCTGCCACCCTGCCTTCCATCGTGTAACCTCCGGTCTTGCAGGGTGAAACGCCGCCAGTCACTGCAATTCTGAATTCTTCCTCCCCGCCTTTCGCAGTGGTATTTACCCCAAGTTCTTCGGAAAGGCGCACCATCTTTGGCGGCAGGCTCTTCCAGCGCCAGAAGCCGTGCTCGATGAATTTTTGTGAGAGCCCGTGTTCTATTGCCCAGTCCAGCAGGTATTCGTTCCAGCGCGCGAAAAGTTCAGGATGCAATTCTTTGAACCTGTAAAATTCAGCGCTCAGTTCAGCAGGACAGAGCCAGCAGCCTATACGCTCAAAGCCTATGTCATACAGGGGATTGTACTTGAGCCTGCGGTAGAAAATATACAGCCACACTTCGATGGCTCGCCAGTTGCGTATGGGGAACACGCTAACCTGCCCAGGAATGAATGGGTTCTCTTCCTTCGGCGCGATTCGCGAGCGAGCGAAAGACTCGTATCTCCTTTTCCCGTCAATGGTAAGGCACTTTCGCCCCCCTTGCGTGCATTTTTCCATGACCGAGTTGATGGGCGCAAGTTTGCAGACCTTGCAGCACCACCTGAAATCCTTTGCAGGTGGACCAAAACTCGGCAGGTTCTCCCAGAAAGCGTCCCCTGCCTCCACTTCGATAAGTTCTATATTGTTCTCTTGGCAGAACTGCCTTATGAACTCCACTGTTTCTGGGAACTCGATGCCGGTGTTTGCGAAGAACACTTTTATAGATTTTTTTACGGCGCTCCTTGTCAGGTCAAGCGTGGTGAGGCTGTCCTTTCCTCCGCTGAATGAAACATAGATCGGCGAGTCCCTGAACTCTTTCTGGTTGGCTATACCGCGTATGGTATTCATCGCATCTTTTACAAGGCTTTTCATGTGGGGCGCATTGGCAAGGATTACCTCATCAAGTGATGGATTTTTTGAGTTGAAATTCGCTTTTCCTGAGTCGATCTTTCGTATCTTTATAGATTGCCCCGTTTTTTTCAATTCGCTGCTGTCCCGGTACGATACGCCCAAACCGCTCAGATTTCTGGCAATAATGAGAATTGTATCGCCTTTTCTTATATCGTCCGTGCATTCAAGGACTTCGCCTCCGTCTATTGTCTTTCCGCTAAGATGTCTTCCTTTTGAGGTTATTTTGACGAGTTTTTTCAGGATCCCTGATTCGATGAGCGCCTGTGCTCCCTCAAGCATCAGGTCAAGCCTGAAAGCCAGTTCGAGCATGTCAAATCTCAAAACCCCGAACCTAAGACCATCTACTATTATTTCATCAGTCTTGTCCTCTCCTGGAATTTTGTTCAGCAGTATAAGTTTTCCTGAAAGAGGACTTGCGCCAAATGATTGCAAGACGAGTTCGTCAATTATGCTGTGTTCATGCAGGGATGCGAATCGCACATCACCGGGCTGTGTTAGATCTATCCGTGCGCCTTTTTCATGGCAAATCCCGCATTCTTCATCAAGCAGCGGGACATTGCACTTATTGCACCAGAAAATGTAATTTTGTTCGATCTCAAAATGTTTTGTGTCTTTCATTGGTAGAAAAGCGCTCTTTGTCTTTAAATCATCATATCCACGATATAAAGATAACCTCTTTTTTACACTCTTGCGAATAATATTTATCAAAAGCCTGCAAATTAATCACCATGGTCTATGTCACATACTTCAGGTGCTTCCGCTGCTCCAGGCAGTATAAACCCGAAGAAATAGAAAAACTGCCCATCCCCAGATGCAGTAATTGTGGTTCTGCTATAGATGCGGAATATGACTCATTGGTCATCGGTTAAGGGGTTTGACTTGCTCTACCAATATCGTTTTATAAATAATTTAAAATTTTTTATAATTACTTGATTTGATTTTATTCCGTTGAGTATCATCCAGAGTACTTTATTTTTATTAGCTTTTTCGTATAATTTATTAATTAAATTAGCAATAATTTTTTCAAGATTATCAAAAAGGCAAGGATTTGCAATAGTAACAGATTGCATCAATATTAAAAAACTACCCTTTTACAATGGCTTTCGGTGAGCGTGCTATCTTCTTGCGCTTTGCACCTGAAGAAGTATATCGCTGATTCGGGCCCGGGCGTTTGTATGCGAGCTCGGATTCCGGCACCATTATTATCTGTCCTTTCCGGTGCTTTATCCTGCCCCATTTTGTTGTGCCTGTTTTTCCCATTTGGTTTTCCTCCAGTGAGTTTGTCTGGCTCCACAATAATTCCATTTGTTCATAAACCTTTCCCCAACATTAACTTTCTGACAGGCGTAAGGATCCCGTTCATGTACTCAGAAGCCGCTGTTTTCAAGTCCATAGGATGGAGTTTTTTTTCCCCGAAATCAGTTTCAAGCGCTTCGTAGTTCCCGTAATGCAGGTTACCGCCATATTTCTCAGGGCGCTTAACTACGATCTCTGGATAGCGTGGCATGATATGGTATTTGAAAAGCGCAAGAACCGGGTTATCCTTGACCTCTCCTTCAACGCAGAATGCTCCCTTCATCTTCTTTTTAATATCTTCCGGGGTGTCGTCCACTGAGATGTAATTGCCCTTGCTTGAGGACATCTTCTTGCCGTCAAGGCCAAGAAGGATAGGTGTGTGGATGCATATAGGGGCCCTGTATCCAAGGTCTGGCAAGCCCTCCCTCGCCAGCATGTGGATCTTTCTCTGGTCTATCCCGCCAACTGCCACGTCAACACCCAGATGAGCAATATCCAGAGCCTGCATGATGGGATATATCATCTGTGATACTTTGGGGTTCTCTGCATCCCTGCTCACCTCGTCCATGCTTCGCCTTGCCCTGTTCAGTGTGGTGCTGCGCGCAAGCTTTAGCACGTCCATCATGTATTTTTGGTCTAACTGGTATGATGAGCCAAGGACAAAGTTCGTCTTCTTCTCGTCAAGACCAAGCGCGATGAAACATCTTTTGTTGTAATCTGCGATTTTTCTCACTTCATCCATTGTGCCCTTTTCGTTGAGATAGGCATGGACATCTGCAAGGAGTACTGTTATCATGAAACCTGCCTGCTGGAGATCGAGGAGTTTGTTCACAGTAAGCACGTGACCCATGTGGATCTTGCCGCTTGGTTCGTAGCCAACATAAGCGGAACATTGTTTATCTGAATTGATAAGTGCATCAAGTTCCTCTTTTGTAACTACCTCTTCCGTATTTCTGGTGATAAGTGCTAATTTGTCCATAATTGAAGGCTCCTTTAGGTTCTGCGGTTCTATGTCAGGCTAGCACATAAACTCTGCGGATTACTGGAAGGGGTTGGCTGTCAATCGATATGGTTACGAATGCGAGAGGCTTGATATAGATATCACTTCGACTTATTTTGAAGGTGAAGAGCGTGTGCTTGCAGAGTTCGGTCATCCATAAAGATAAAGTCGACAAAGTTCCTGGAAGAGATAAAAATACTTCCAGAAGTCGTTACCGAAAAGTTTAAGTGATGCAAAACTCACGTTTTCCAAATTCTTAAATATCAATAACAGATAAAAAGGCACTCCAATGGATCTCAATAATTTCTTAATCCTCTTCATCTTCAGCATAACCATCCCAATACTTTACATAAAACTTGTCTCAGGCTTTGTGGTTTCAATCATAGACCGACTCATAAATGCCAATTTTGAGCTAAATCCAAATAAATTCATTAATCTTGTAATAGGATACAGTATCGGAGCTCTCCTATTTTCATATATTTTTCATCAGTTCTTCAAGTATGGCGTAATATCCCTTACAGAAATCTCAAATGCCAGCCTTACAATGCCTTTCCTGGCTCTCACCTTCTGCTATTTCGCTCGAGTCATAACCAGGAGAAATGGGCGTTTTTCCGGACGCATATATGTCAGCGGTGTAACAGCCATTGCATCCCTGATATTCCTGGTCAATACCGCTATCGGATTAAAATCTCTTGGCGAGACGCCTTCCGGTCTTTTTACTCAAATTTCTGCAATTGGTAGTGGACTTGAAAGCAGCCTGATCACAAGGATCGAAATTTCTCTGGAGTTCGTGAAAAGCTGGATACCCACCATTACTCTGGGCAGTGTGTTAATGGCAACCTTCGGGGAACTGGCTGTCGTTCATTTCATGAAACCCAATATAAGATCACTCCCTGCCGT
>JAJRAP010000191.1 GCA_028679855.1 Candidatus Methanoperedens sp. | reverse complement strand
GTAAATTCATTACATGAACTGTGAAGCATGGAACAAATTCCATAATCCGTTGACATTGTCTTTTTAATATCATGATTTTGAATGTATCACTTTTACCCCAGCAAGTCTCTGGACACTAACCTTAATATATTCCAGATATGCACTTACAATCTCTTCGCCAATGTTCATTTTTATTCCTCTTGAACGATTATAGATAACATATATCCTTTTGTTAAATTTTAGCCTTCAATTCATAAACCCATATGCCCCAGAACATGATGGTAATGCTCAGGCGGCATGAGAGAATAGAATGCCCTTTCCACGACCTCACTTAAGGCAGGATGAATGTGCATTCCCTGAGTTATTGGTTCCGCTTTCGCCTCAGGAACATACATGAGATTAATTATTTCCTGAATGAGTATTGAAGCATATGGACCGATGATATGTGCGCCAAGGATCCTGTCTGTGCTTTTTTCCAAGATCAATTTCACAAAAAAATCCTTTACGTCCATCGCCGCTCCTTTTGCAGTATCTTCATACTTTTTGAAACCTATGAGAACATTTTCTTCTCCATACATTTCAATAGCTTCTTTTTCTTTCAATCCCACACTGGCTATTTCAGGGTATGAAAAGACAGCGTGCGGCACTGCGTGGTAATCCACTTTGACATTTTTCTTCAAGACCGCATTATAAAAAACCACAAGAGATTCGTAATTTGCAACATGCTTGAAAAGATATTTGCCGTTAGCATCTCCAAAAGCCCAGATATCCTTTTGTGAAGTCTCAAGATAGTCATTAACTTCGATCCATCCATTGCTGTCGGTCTTTATGCCTCCCCTCTCCGGATGCAGAATATCGGTATTCGGTCCTCTTCCTGTTGCGACAAGTATTTCTTCTGCGGTCAAAACGACTTCTTTGCCGCTGCCTCTTTCCTTTGCTGTGATCACTTTCTTTCCATCCCTGTCCCTTGCCACTTCAAGTACTTCCAGAGAGGTCAGGATATTCATGTACTTTGACATAACTCTTTTTGCAAGCGCAGATATCTCTGGTTCCTCATCTGAAATGAACCTGGGATTTCTTCCAATGATGGTTACCCTGGAACCCATGGATGAAAAGAAATGCCCGTACTCAGCAGCAATGTAACCGCCTCCTATGATGGCTATACTTTCTGGAAGCTCTGTCACTTTCAATACGGTATCGCTTGTCAGATAACCTGTCTCATTCAGCCCATTTATATCAGGTATTAGTGGCTTTGAACCTGAGCAGAGGAAAAACATTTTTCCTTTGATTGTCTCATTACCTATCTTCATTGTATATGGTGAAACAAATTCCGCTATCTCATTATAATAGTCAAATTCAGGACTCTGGGAAAGCCCTTTTCGTATCATGCTAATATCCTGAGAAATCATTGTATTCATCCTTTTCATTATACTATTGAAATCAATGTTCCTTATTTGAACATCGATCCCGAACCTGCCCGCTATTTCAATTGTTCGCACAAGTTCTGCCGGATAGAGAAGAAGTTTGGAAGGGATGCATCCTCTCGTGAGACATATCCCGCCCGGCTTATCTTTATCAATTACTGCGATCTTAAAGTCAGGAAATGTCTCTTTAATTGAGGAAACATAGTTCATTCCTGAGCCGGTGCCTATCACAATCAAATCATATTCTTTCATTCAATTACTCCCTATGATTATTGATAGTGACTGTTTGCATATATTCTTTTTCTACTGAATGCTTTTATAAACTTACACAATGAAAGTACAGAGCACAAGGATAAATCCCGGTTAATATTTAAACGCATTTCATAATATGATAAAAGAAATAAAAGTTAAAACTGCTCTTTCCCCCTCGCACCTTCCGGGTCTGGGTTATGCCCTCAATCCATACAGGGGCTGCTCTCATGCCTGTGTTTACTGTTATGCCCCTTCGGTCATCCACTGGGATAAAGGAAAATGGGGCGAACTTGTGGAGGTAAAAATAAACCTTCCGCGCATACTTTCAAAAGAACTGCGTGTCAAGAAAAAAGGCGTTGTTGGTCTTGGAACGGTGACAGATCCATACCAGCCTTCAGAGAAGAAATACGAGATCACAAGGAGATGTCTTGAACTCCTGCTCCTGCACGATTTCCCTGTTTGCATCCAGACAAAGTCTTCACTTGTGCTGCGGGATATCGACCTGCTGAAAGAGTTCAAGAATGTCGAAGTGGGCATCACGCTCACTGCTCTTGATGATACATTGGGGGAAAAAATGGAACCAGGCGCGTCAAGTGTAAGTGAGAGACTACGCGCGCTTTTTGAGCTTCGGGAGATCGGGATCAAGACGTGGGTATTTCTTGGTCCGGTGATGCCCCATATCACTGAAGTTGAGGCACTGGTGGATGCTATCGCTGCGATAAAACCTGATTACGTGCTTGTGGACAGGCTCAGGTTTAAGGAAGGTGTGTGGGAAAATGTCAGGGTATTTATTCAGGAGTTCAAGCCTGAATTGATCAATGAGTACGAGAAGATTTTTCGGGGTGGTGGAGAGTATTACGGGGAGATTTTCGAGAAGGTTATGAGCAGGTGTGAGAAGAAAGGATTGAGGTGCGAGATCAACAGCCTGTGACTCATCTGCTATTCCAAGATAACCTTTATAATTCCCCTGTCGTCGTCCCGATGATACCATTCAGGTCTCAATTTATGCGTTTTTCGCTCCCGACTATGGCTTCGAGCCTTACCCATTTGCTTTTCAGCTTTTCTTTCTTCTCTACTTCCTCGCCTTCTGTGACGTCTTCAAATTCCGGATCGATCTTCGGGCGCTCCTCCTGCTTTAATTCAAGTTTCGCCAGTCTGCTTTCGTAATAAATCCTTACTGTTGCACCGTCTTCTACTGCCTGCTCAATATCATAAATATCAATATAATTTCCAAAAACAGCAGGAGTGCTTCTATCTGATTTTTCTATCGGCGTCCCGGTGAAGCCGATAAATGAGGCATTGGGCAGTGCATCCCTCATGTGTCTGGCAAAGCCGTCAATAAAATCATACTGGCTTCTGTGCGCCTCGTCTGCTATTACGATGATATTTCTTCTTTCAGAGAGCAGAGGGTATTTGTCCCCTTTCTCTTCGGGGAGGAATTTCTGTATCGTTGTAAAGACTACTCCGCCTGAGGCAACCATGAGAAGTTCCTTTAATTCACTTCTTGAAGTTGCCTCTTCTGGTTCTTGTCTCAGCAGCTCATGGCAGCGGCTGAAGGTGCCAAATAATTGATCGTCCAGGTCATTTCTGTCCGTTAATACCACAATGGTAGGGTATCCAGGGTTAAAACCAGTTTTCCTGTCTAAAAAGCCATTGTAAGGCTTTTACCCGAACCCTGTGTATGCCAGACAACACCACAGCGCTTATCACCCCTTGGGCTTGAGGCTTTGAACGTTGCATCAATTGCTTTGTTGACAGCGTGGTATTGATGATATGCAGCCAGTTTTTTATGGAGGTTATTGTTCCTGCTCTTGCTTCTATCCCATCGCTGATGACTGAGATCGCATTGTAATGGAACAATGAAGGAATCTGGGTTTTGTAGGTTTCTATCTGGTTGAAAGCAGTCCAAATAGTTGCATTCTCATCAGCAGGATTTTTAAGTTCAATGACGACCAGAGGCAAGCCGTTTATGAAAATGATTATATCCGGTCTTCTGTTATTGTTGTTTTCAAGGACTGTGAACTGATTCACAGCAAGGAACTCATTATTCTGCGGGCTTTCTGATCTTAAAACCTTTTTGATGGCTTCTTCCTTTGCTTCTCTGGGTATATCGGGATTGATTCTATCAACTGCATCTCTCAGTCTCTCAACAAGAACAACATCTGAATAGCTTTTTCTTTCAGGGGATATCACATATATCCAGTTGTCGAAGGAGTTCGTATTTCTGGCCGTGGTGATAGATGTTTTCAGCAGGCGTTGCGTTGGTTGGGATCTCAGTCGCAATATCGATACTCAACTCACATTGAATGCTTTGCTTAAGGCTCTTCAAACGCGAAAGGCAGATGATTTGAAGGATATTGGTATTCAGATCAGTATGAGCCGCAAGGGTAATCCTTACGACAATGCGTTTGCTGAGAGCTTCATGAAGACTCTGAAATATGAGGAAGTCTACTTCATTGGTCATCGGTTAAGGGGTTTGACTTGCTCTACCAATATCGTTTTATAAATAATTTAAAATTTTTTATAATTACTTGATTTGATTTTATTCCATTGAGTATCATCCAGAGTACTTTATTTAATATTTAAAAATTAGAATAATATTGAAAAACTCACCAAATTCAAAGATGTGTTGATTCAGGACAGTACAATAATCAGATTGCACAAGTCCCGGAATTTATGCTGAACGTACGAACGAATTGAAAACATTGCGGATAGGTCCATGGATAAAAGATAGAATTCTACTTATTG
>JAJRAP010000190.1 GCA_028679855.1 Candidatus Methanoperedens sp. | reverse complement strand
TTGGGACATCGGATTCCAAATACTGCAGGCACCTTTGAATTTGTGTGAGACCATTTTCTAATTCCTTAAATCCCTTAGAAATATAATTTAGTTTGTCCGAATATTTCGCTTGAATAATTATTAATTTCGCAGGTTTGGAATCTTGTTCTTCGAGATGGAACGCATCAATACCAAAATCGTATCCACGAATTCCAGACACATCTTCAGCGTTTCCTGATGATTGGCGCATGGAATCTATCTCTGGAACTTGATACATTTGATGAAGATACCAAGGTGGAAAGCAGTCTGCTGAAGAATTTCCATAAGCATATCTTATGTAAAATTCCTCTACGGCAGATTTTACTGCATCTTTTTCCATTTTCAATACACTCTTTTAATCAAGTTTAATATGTTCCATCTCATTTATTAAACTTACTTTTTCTCCCTCGCCCCCTTCAGCAATAACTGCAGCTCTGTCCTTGCCACCATATCCCTCACAGCCTCGACAGCATCGATATTAGCAGAAATACTCGTTATCCCAAGCTCAACAAGCCTCTTTGCAACCTTCGGATTGCTCCCTGCCTGCCCGCAGATGCTTGTCTTCACACCAGCCCTGTTGCATTCGATGATAACATGCTCGATCAGCTTCATAATAGCAGGATGCAGTTCATTATACAGGTGCGCCACACGCTCGTTGTTCCTGTCCACGGCAAGCGTGTATTGCGTCAGGTCGTTGGTGCCAAAGCTCACGAAGTCAAGCCCCTCGGCAATGAACTGGTCGATAATGAGGGCTGCGGCAGGTATCTCAACCATTATGCCTATATCTATTTTATCAATATCCAGCCCCCTTGCACGCATGAACTCCTTCGCGCGCCGAAGTTCCGATGGATGCTGCACAAGAGGTATCATTATGCCCATGTTAGTGAAACCGCGCTTTATCAATTCCTTAAAAGCCTTCACTTCAAGCTCAAAGTGCTCTGTATCTATAAGGTCGCGCCTGATGCCCCTGTATCCCAGCATGGGATTGGGCTCGATGGGTTCGCCCTCGCCGCCTTCCATCGCCCTGAACTCATCAGTTGGCGCATCAAGAGTCCTCACCCATACAGGTTTTGGATAGAACGCATCCACAACGGTCTGTATGCGTGAGACTAGTTCATTCACGTACTCGTCAGCCTTTCCTTCTTTTATGTACTGCTTGGGATGCTTCGGAAGTCCAAGTATCATGTGCTCGATCCTTAGAAGTCCCACGCCGTCAGCCTGCGTTTGTACTGCCCGCTGGGTAGCTTCCGGGATTGAAACATTTACTTTTATCTCAGTAGCTGTGATTGGTTTTGATCTTGGCAGCCTTGCGGATTCCTGAGGCTGAGCCACCTGCTTCGCAGCGACCTCTTTCTTACCTTCGAACACAAGACCCTTCTCACCATCCACCGTGATCTTCATGCCGTCGATCAGTAACTGGGTGGCATTTCGCGTTCCAACGACTGCCGGGCAGCCAAGTTCACGGGACACGATGGCAGCATGGCACGTCATCCCCCCCTCATCAGTAACTATTGCCGTGGCGCGCTTCATGGCAGGAACCATGTCAGGTGTGGTCATGACAGCGACAAGAATATCCCCGTCCTTAACCTTTCCAAGCTCCGTTGCGTCCGCTACGAGCTTTGCCTCACCGTACGCCATCCCTGGAGAAGCTCCCAGTCCTTCTAAAATCGCTAATGTCGCAACTTTTTCCTTTGTCTCTTTTTTCTTATTTATAGTAGTTATCGGTCTTGACTGGAGCATAAAGATCTCGTGGTCTTTGATCGCCCATTCCACATCCTGCGGGATGCCATACAGGTCTTCCACGATCTCCCCGAGTTCAACAAGCTTCAGGATTTCATCGTCCTCAAGAACCTTCGCGTTTTTCTTATCATCGGGGGGGGGAAGCTCCACTGTCTTACCTGTCTTTGGGTCCCTGATATGCATAATATTCTTCGTGGCGACCTTTCGTTCCATGATCTTTTTATTCCTTCTATCAATAACGTAGTAATCCGGAGATACCGAACCCGATACCACGCTCTCGCCCAGTCCCCAGGCGCCTTCGATGATAGTCAGTGGTTCACCAGTTGACGGATGGGACGAGAACATGACACCAGCTTTCTCTGCGTCCACCATCGTCTGGACCACAGTGCACAGGTTCACCTTTTTGTGGTCAAATCCCTGCTTGACACGGTAGTAGATGGCGCGCGCTCCGTAAAGCGATGCCCAGCATTTCTTGACAGCCTCGATCACATTTGCTTCTCCTTTGATATTAAGGAATGTATCCTGCTGACCGGCAAAGCTTGCGTTGGGCAGGTCTTCTGCTGTAGCGCTTGACCGAACTGCCACGAAAACCTCTCCACCTTCCTTCTTGCACAGTTCTCTGTATTTTGATCGGATGCTTTTTTCAATATCCGCAGGGATATTTGCGTCCCTGACGATATTTTTTGCAGTTTTTTCTGCTTTACGGAGGATCTCAGCATCATCAACATTCACTTCAAGTGAACTAAATAGCTTTTCAGCTATGCCGTTTTCATCAATGAAACGCCGGAACGCCTGTGCAGTGACCGCAAAACCCGGCGGTACCGGGAGTTCGGCATGTATCATCTCTCCAAGGCTTGCACCCTTTCCACCAACTATTGCTATATCTTCTTTCCCGACCTCTTCGAGCCATAAAACCATATCGTTTGCCATATTATTTCACCTTTAATGATTTCCTTATCTTAATTAGTTTTTTATCGTAACTTTCAACAGCGAGCTTTAGCACGAAAGGCAGTTTTTCGATCGAAAAATCCGACTCTCTTGCTATATTTTCAAGTAAATGAACGTTTATTTCCTTATTCTGCGCCCTTTCGACCCTGATTGCCTCGATGACCGCCACGGTCATTATAAATCCCCTCACAAAATCAAATGTCGGTGTCACACTGCTATTCTCAATTCGCGAAATGGATTCACGCCTTAAGTCCATTATATATCCGAGTTCTTCCTGAGACATACCGTATCTCATCCGGTATTCCCTTATTACACCCCCGGGCTCATGGCTGAGTACGATCTCACCCGCAATTTCCCTCTCGAACGATGCAAGCCATTCAGGTGTGTACAGGAGCCTCTTCAGGTTCGTCTTCAAGTCAGCCTCAATCAGATGTTATACAATATGTCACATCTATTGTGATACTATATTCAAAAACCCGTTATTTAAATGTTTCTTTTAACTAAATCTATAAATAACATGATTTATAATGTCACATTTGAAAATAAACATTATCAATGACACCAAAAAAATCCCTGCCTTATGAGCTTACTGAATTAACCAGATAAGACTTTTCATACGAAACAGACCTTTTCACTCGTTACTTATTTATACTGGGCATATAATGGTAAAGCAGTGGACTGATATCTAAAATGATAATAGTCAGTGAAGAAGAAGATGAAAGCGACTCTAGTCCGTTTCTTTTTTTAAGGCAACCAGTGCACGACAGCGTACTTAATGTAAACCATGACTACCGCTACCTGCGGATGGGATATTATGTATCTGCGCATGCTGAAACCTATGGGGTAGAAGTCTCACCAAGTTGTACAGAAATAATGGATGCATACCGGAACCCGCTCCTGATAGAAAAGGCAAAAAGGAACGGTTTGCCAACGAACGGTTACAGGCTAATAACAAAGTCCAAGGAAGAATTCTGTGCCCCAGCCATGCTATTTGCGGTAAATCCGTTTACCAACAACTCCATGAAGATAGTAAGATCAAGCTCTAAACTCCCTGAAATCATAAAAAAAATGAGCATGAATGCACGTTTCCCAGTATCACTGCACCCGGTGTCAGGGGAAGTGCATGAAATTGTTCAGATGTTCGGTGAATCGACAGATGATGAAACATCGGAGTTCACTAGTAAATTCTATAAGATATTTAACATTCCGATATGCAAATTAATAGTGCAGATACATGATGGGAATGTAATATTGAATCATTGTGAACCTGCAACAAAAAAAGAAGTGGAATGGGATGTGGTTCGCGAAAAAGTGCATGAATTAAGGAAGTTGATTTAATATTTTTATGAAGATCGCATGTTTTGTTGAAGCTTATAACTTCAATGACAAATCAGAACGCGGCGCTCTTTCGAAATTTAGGTCAACCGCTGAATCTTTCGGGCATTCATTTGATTTTATCTTTAAGGATGAAATTTCAAAGATACCTGAGTACGATGCTTTGTTCATAAGAGCTACAACTGACCCGAACAATTCAGCGTATATTGCTTCCAGGCTTGCCGAACAACACGGGCTGAAGGTAATAGACGACTCGCATTCCATCAGGACATGTTCGAACAAGGCGATACTTCATGACCTGTTCATAAGAAACAATATACCATCTCCGAAGTCTATGCTTTTCACAGGGGAAGAGAATGCTATTGACGAACTATTCAATATACTTGGGACACCCGTTATTATAAAAACACCCTATACACGTTTCTCCTCCCATGTTGAGAAGGCACATAACAGGGAAGAATTTATCGAGATCTCAAAACGATTCCTTCGAAAATCGAAAGTGGTCATAGTACAGGAATTCATACGATCGGATTTTGACTGGCGCGTAGGGGTACTTCAAAATAAAGTACTTTACCTGTGCAAATACTGTATCCCAGAAGGAGGTTGGAAGGTAAGATCAAGGATAAATGGAAGGAACGTATGGGGTGAAACGATCGCAGTACCCAGGGATTCCATATCCAAGGAATTAAAAGATATATGCACAGGACTTTCAAAATGTGTGGGCGACGGATTGTACGGGCTTGACGTCAAGGAAACAAAAGATGGATACAGGGTCATAGAGATCAATGACAACCCCAGTATATACGACGGTTATGAAGATGCGATAGACGGGGACATCTACGAGAAGATAATCAAAGCGCTGGCA
>JAJRAP010000189.1 GCA_028679855.1 Candidatus Methanoperedens sp. | reverse complement strand
GCTTTATGAAAAAGCACTGGACCAGGTCAATTCAGGAAAGGACGTTAAAATAGGTCCGATCCAGGTATGTGAAGTCTGCGGATATACCCTTGAAGGAGAAGCGCCAGATAAATGTCCCCTGTGCAATGCTTCCAGGGACAAATTCAGTGCATTCAAATGAATATCACCAGGAAACGCTTTAAGACCTAGAATTGATTTAACCGCAATGCCAGTAGATCCCATCTGCAAGATTCAAGTTGATGATAAAACGCCCTTCAAATCAATCTATAAGAACAGGGAATATTATTTCTGCTCCCAGAATTGCGAAAAGAAATTCAGTGAACTTGATAAAAGCGTGATCAGGGTCAGGCAGTCACTGAAAGATAAAGAACGCATACCATTCGGCAAGCTCAAACGGGAGATCATAGACCCTGGCATCTGCACACTATGTGGTGCCTGCGTAGCAAGCTGTGAAGTCCTGACCATTCGGGAAGGAAAACCCGCGCTTCAGGGAAAATGCACCGCGTGCGGCGTGTGCTACAATCAGTGCCCCCGCACCATAACTACAGAATCCAGCCTGATAGGGAATGTGCGTGATGTCTTTACTGCCAGGACAATGCTTCCTGGAGTAAAAGGACAGGATGGCGGGGTTGTAACTTCAATGCTACTTTATGCGCTCGAAGAATGTCTAATAGACAGTGCAGTTGTGACCGTGAAAAGCGAGGAGGAACCGTGGAAACCACTGCCAATAATGGCGCAAACCAGTGAAGGTATTCTCCGCTCCCAGGGTTCCATATATGTGCATTCACTCACCATGGAAACCCTGATGAGTGCGATAAAAAGAGGCTCGCGTTCCATCGGCTTTGTTGGTCCATCATGCAACATCGATGCAGTTTATAAAATGCAGAATTCGCCATATGGATTGCTGCAC
Source organism: Candidatus Methanoperedens sp. (assembly GCA_028679855.1). Taxonomy (GTDB): domain Archaea; phylum Halobacteriota; class Methanosarcinia; order Methanosarcinales; family Methanoperedenaceae; genus Methanoperedens. The sequence continues at coordinate 2,461 of JAJRAP010000189.1, read as the reverse complement.
ATGTTCATGAGGGCAAATATCCTGAAAATGGGGCTTTTCTGTATGGACACTTTCAATTATGAAGGTCTGAAAACCTTCCTCGCTTCAAAGGGTATCCTATTATCTGATGTTAACGAGATGAAGATACGCAAAGGAAAATTCAGTGTAAAAACGGATTCGGATCATATCTTTCCTCTTAATGATATCGACGCATTCAGGAACGGTTCATGCACTGTCTGCACAGACCTGACAGCTGAGAAAGCAGACATCTCTTTTGGCGGCGTTGGTTCAAAGGAAGGATATACAACTGTTCTTGCCCGCACCGGGCTGGGACTTGAGCTTTTTAAAAATGCTGAGGATAGGGGGTACATTAAGATTGAGCCACTTGAAAGGGAGGGGCTTGAAAGAGTTCTGCGCCAGGCAAGAGCCAAGAAAGTGCAGATGTACATGATAAAGAGAAGGGTTGAAATGGGCGCCTTACCCATTTAACCCTCTATCGTGGCGGAGAATAACCGTGCCAAAAACCTTCCTGGCCCAGATAATACAATGCAGCTTCAAGAATCTCTTTGTGACCTTTTTCAAAATTCACGAGCTTAAAAAAAAGGTCTTTGCTTGATATAATGTCTGTTTTTTGAGCGCTATTTGAATATAATTCAATAGACCTCTCTTCAGTTCTGATCCCAATTTTCAGGGCTTCCTGTGTTTCGGTTATGGTCATCGGCTCAAGTGATTCAGGGAAAACATGGCGGGCTTTTTCCCTGTTCTTTTCATCCATTACACCCGCTTCGAAGGATTTTCCTGATACCTTCCTGTACTCTTTCTCAAGGATTACCCTGTGGTTTCCTTCATCACCAACCAGCCTCTTGAAGATCGATTTGGCATTTTCCTCCTCAACAAGTTCACTAAATATCAAATAGTATTCCTTGCCATATATTTCGATAGAGATCGCTTCTTTCAAGATTTCAAGAATATTGTTTTGATCGTCCGTATTATTCACCCATCAAAGGTTGATTTCAAACGATAATAAAGATAGTGTATGATCGATGGGGGAGGTGCGATTTGAAATACCCAAATGAAGTATCTTGAGGCATAATATTCCTGTTCTTCACTAGAATAAAACAAGCAGCATTATAACTATTAGCGTCAGTCCTTCCTGCATCAGGGTGGCAAGAAGCATGATCTGCATACCCAGGCCGGGTGAGAATATGCCCGTATAATAAGGTATTGTGAATCTGAGGCGCACAAGGCTTGAGAGAACCCTTCCTGCTAACAGGATAATTATGATCTGCCTGGATGTCAGTACTCCATCTGCTAGTAGCCTGCCTGCAATGGTGTATGCACCTACGTTACTTGCAAACCATGCAGCAATGACAGGCAGGCCCTCTGATGGGAGATATCCGGGTAATGGCAAACCTTTCATATAAGATGATATCATATCAAAAAAACCGGCATCGATGAGCTGGAATACTATGATGGCAGCAATCACCATTGAGGGAATAATATTCTTTAGGGGAGGCCATGAGGACGAAAGAGCTCTCCGTAAGGCACGACTGAATTTCTCCTTTCTGATCTCCTGATGAATTACAGGGGATTTCTTTGGAGGCAATAAAATGTGCCCCAGGACAAGTGTGATCGCGGTGCGAAGAAGACCTACAGCTACAACGATACCCAGATAGATCGCACCTGTAGAACCGAGCAATATTATAAGGATGGGGAGCAGATCCCTTACAAAAATGAATGTTGCAGGAAAAGAAGTTACAAGGGAAGCTATCAGTGTCTCTTTCCTGTCGATAAGACCTTTTTTATTAAGGTCAGCGATCATGGAATTCCCTGCAGTGGGTGACCCAAAGGAGGCAAGGAAGCTCACTCCAACCTCTTCTCTGAGATGCCCGAAATGTATGAACGGCGCTGTAACAAAACCAAGCTTCTGTATCCAGCCCAGCTCTATCAACAGTTCCATCAGGACAATACCGATGATCGTTGCCGGGATGACCGAAGACAGGTATTCGAAGGTTAATATCAGTGCGTTATTCCACATTATGGATTAATCAACCGGTTACCTTCAATTCATCCAGCATTTTCTTTATGCTTGTTACCGGCTCACCCATATTGTCAGCAATGATCTCTTTTGCGGGAGGAGTACCGGGATATGTCGTTATTCTCTGTGATATTCTTTCCTGAAATGTTGACACAAGCTCATTCTGGTAGAAAACACCTATCGGTATTTTGTCGCCCCACTCAAATGCCTTTGTCAATGCTGCAACGGTCTTTGGAATAACATCTTCAGGTTTTCGGACCACTCCATCATAGCCGTTTTCTTCAAGCTTGTACAGCCTCGGGATGGGTTTTCCAGATACCGGATCGATCCGGTCTTCCCCATTGTACCATCCTTTCGTATTTATGTCATTGTATGTGGGGCACCACTGCTGTACTATTACCAGGGCCATTCCTTTGTGTTTGACAGCCATTTTTATGGTCTCTT
>JAJRAP010000188.1 GCA_028679855.1 Candidatus Methanoperedens sp. | reverse complement strand
TAATCTTGATATTTTATTAGATGATTTGGAGAAAAAAGATTCTTCAAGGCCCAAAAATGTGGCTGAATCAGATATTGAAGATAATTTGATAAAAAGTGAGCTTGAATTAATTAAATCTATTCCTATGAACAAATGGAGTGAAATAAATAAAATGGGAATTTTTATCGAAGACCTCACTCCAACTTTAAAAGATAGGGCAATTAATATTCAATCAACACTTAAAATGAAAAGAGGACTATCTGAAATACAACGAAAGGCTGCTATTACTATAATTGACATTATAGTTCACAAATCTCCAGAATTCTTTGATGAAAATGAGATAACTAATGAAAATGTGCAAATCAATGATAATGATTTAACCAGCGAAAATGAGCTAACCAATGAAAATATACTAAATATTGATGAAGTCATACCAAAACAGATGACACCTTCCTTGCTGAAAAAGATGGTAGATTGGGATATAAAGGCAGGAGTTCTTTCACCAAAACAGAGGTTATATGTATATAAATTTGCATATGAAAATAAAAAAATGAGTTCTTTCGATGAAAAAAACCTGTTACGACATTTGCAGACTCTGGTAAACGCAGGATTTGAAGTGAATTGATGTTAAGAACCAAACAGTACTCACTTATAATTTTTATCCAGAATCTTTTTAATACAAATTTTTTCGTAACTGATTTTAAAGAAACTTGTCTTTGGTTATCCCGTTATCATAGTTCTTTCGAAGTTTCTGGTCTCAGATTATTGTTGCACGGAGATCGTCGGATTCCAGTGGTGAGAAATTCCTTTCGGACTTTTTCTTATGTCAATGGCGTTCCACTTATTGGTTAGCAATGTCAAACATTTCCCAAAAAATAATTGAAAACCATCATTTATACAAAAGAGATTTTAGATGGAGACATACAAAAGATCCTTATGAAATTATGATTGCGGAGTTCATGCTTCAAAGAACAAAGGCTAATCAAGTAGTTCCTGTTTATGATAATCTCCTAAAAAAATATCCGGACATCAAGAGTTTATCAAAAGCGGATATTGCAGAGGTCTCAAAAATAATTAGACCACTTGGCTTACACTGGCGTTCTGCTCATTTTAAAAAAGCTGCAGAATATATAATAAGCGAGTATAATAGTAATATTCCTTCTACCAGAGAAGAATTGTTAAAAATCCCTGGTGTAGGGGATTATGTGGCGGGAGTAATTCTTGCAGTCTCTTTCTCAAAAAAAGCCCCTATCGTGGATAGCAATATTGCAAGAGTATTGAATAGATACTTTGGCATGGATTTAGAAGGGGAGATTCGTAGAAATAAAAAAATTGTGGAAAAAGCAGACGAATTGTTTAGTCATTGTATTTATGAGCCAAAAGAACTATTATTTGCTATTATTGACTTCAGCGCTCTCGTGTGTACTCCATTAAACCCCAGACATGAAATTTGCCCATTTAAAGATGAATGCAAATTATATATTAAAAAATAACTAATTTCAGGACATCTCTCGTGTTAATGAATTGAGTAAGTATAAACTATCTCTCCCTCACACTCGCCTTCCACATATCCCCCCAGTGCAACAACAACAGCAGCGGTTCTTCCTTATGCGTCACCGAGCGCCCCTCAGGCACATACATTCCATCATGGTAAGCGATCGACTGCGCTTCGGCATCTGAGAGCGGGATATACTGCGAAACAAGATACAGGCTGCGCAGCGACAAACCCATAGCAACGATCTCAGGGTTTATGGTGTAAGCGCCAGTCGGTTTGTCGTCTTTGACTTCTGGCAGATAATACGGCTTTCCTGGCATTCCTACCTTCCCGATATCGTGGAACAGACCAACGATCACGCAACTCTCTTCGCTTATTTCTGGCGCGAGGGCGGCGCGCAGTTGCAGCAGGTTTCAATCTTTCTTGCGCATCATTACAGCCCCGAAAAAACCATCCATATCATGAACATTTGGCAGGGACCTGAAAAATCCATCTTCTGTTGTGAATCTTCTGAACAAATCAGGGTTTGTTTTAGCTGGTGATTTCATGGAAAAATCATTATTCTCTTCAAGGAACGCGCCTACAACCTCCTCATTTTCCTCCCTGCTTATCGTACAGGTGGCATAGACCAGCCTCCCCCCCGACTTCACAAGTCCGCTGTATTTCCTGATAATCTCTTTCTGCTTTGCGCAAAGCTCTGAAATATCCTTAGCAGTAAGCCGCCATTTCGCATCCGGGTTTCTCCTGAACACCCCCATCCCGGAGCAAGGGGCGTCAATGAAAACACAATCCGCCCTGCCGCTGTATTCCTGCAATCCTTTGATGTCAACGGTCTTGATATTCGCGGCGCCTGCCCTCTGCGCGCGCCGCCTCAGGTTTCCGAGTTTCGCTGTGTTTGTCTCGAAGGCTATCACTGTCCCTTTGTTTTTCATCAGTCCTGAGATAAAGAGGGTTTTTCCCCCGTTCCCTGCACATGTATCGATCACTATCTCTCCCGGCGCCGCGCCGGTGAGCAGGGTTATGAGCTGGCTTCCCTCGTCCTGCACTTCGAAAAGCCCCTTACTGAAAGCATCTGTCCTGAATATGCCGTCTTTTTTCTCCAGGACAAGACCGAACGGTGAAAAAACAGCAGGTGATGAAGGATAATCCTCCTCATTCAACCTTTTTTGCAGTGCCACGATGGATGTTTTCAGGGGATTGACGCGTATCAAAAGAGGTGGAACTGTGTTATTGGCGCGGCAGAGAGCTTCAACGTCATTAATATTCCCGAGCTCCTTGAGCCATTTTTCTACTATCCAGACCGGATGCGAATGGCATAGTGAGATATATTCAAATGGAGCCTTCTCTTTATCGGGGAAGACCACAGCATCTTTATTCCTTATGATCGCTTCAACCGTCCTTTTTACAAAACCTGAAAACTTATCTTCATGCGCTGAAAGTGCCACTGCGTTATTTATTATTCCGGCAGGGGAGGCGGCTGTAAAGACAGCCTGGAATGTGCAGATCCGAAGAATGTTGAGGATGTTAAGATCCAAACCTGAAATCACGGCACTTGAGGCGTGTTCTATGATATAATCCAGCCTTGCCATGTGGCGCAGGATACCGTAGATGAGTTCATTGATTGTTGCTTTTTCTGAAGAGGAAAAGTCCTCTTTTTTAAAAAGCCCCCCCATGAGGATGTCGGGATATTTCCTGTCCACAAGCGTGGAATTCAGGACATAAAGGACTGTGGAATATGTTTTCTGTCTGAAGAAAGTTTGGCTTGATTTGTTTGTACGCACAGGCATCTTTTATGCATGTGATTATTTAAACATAGTTTTATTACCATCCCGATTATGAACTGAAAGGTTTTATGAAAGCCATCATCTTTGACATGGACGGCGTGCTCGTGGACTCCATGCCCTACCACGCAGAAGCGTGGAAGGAGGCGTTCGCTGGTGTGGGCATCAGCATCGAAAGGAGAGATATCTACGAGATCGAAGGTTCAAACCACAAACAGATCGTGGAACTCATATTCAGGCGATTCGGGAGAGTCCCGACAGATAAGGATGTCAAGGAACTCAGCAGTAAGAAAATCGAGATATTTAACAGGATAGAGCATGTCAGTCCATTTGAAGGGATAAAAGAACTGCTTACCGATCTCGCGCCGGAGCACAATCTCGCTGTTGTATCAGGCTCCAATCGCAACACTGTGCATGGTCTAATGAATACCTTCTTCCCGGGCGCCTTCAAGGTCATAATCGATGGTGACGATGTTCATAAGAGCAAACCTGACCCGGAACCATACCTCATGGCGGTCGAAAAGCTTCACGCGCCAAAAGAAGAGTGTATAGTCATAGAGAACGCTCCTCTTGGCATACGTTCTGCAAAAAGTGCGGGGCTAAGGTGCATTGCCGTGCTTGCGTACCTTGGCAGGGAGAGCTTGAATGAGGCTGACGTGATAGTGCAGAGCCACAGGGAGCTATTTAGGGCTATTCAGGCTGAGGCAGGAAGGCATCGCCAACACCATGAACGCTGGCGAGATAATCATGCACAGTGAACTGAAAAATTAAAAACCCTCTTCTCTGTTCACTCCAGCCCGAAATGCTTCACGTTCCAGTCAGCAGTAGCCTGTATCTTCTTTATCACCTCAGCGCCTCCTTCCATTGTAAAGAGATGCTTGAATCGCCCCTGTGCTTTAAGATATTCCTCAACAGGCTTCCTGTTCTTTATTTTCCTGACGCCTGTTACTTCGCTCTTCTCCATCTCGTACAGGGGCCACAATGCAGTTTCAACTGCAAGCCTGCCAACCTCAATGGTCTTTGACCCTTCGAACTTCCAGCCAGTACAGCAGGGCGCGTGCACATGCACGTAGGTCGGACCTTTTATCTGTGCAGCCTTCTTAACTTTTCTTATCATATCGGGAGCATACGCTACGGACGCAGTGGCGACATAAGGAGAGCCATGCGCCGCTATGATGGCTGGCATATTCTTCTTATTCAGGGGGTTTCCTAACGAAACCTTCCCTGCCGGGCTTGTGGTGGTGCTCGCGTACGTCGGTGTGCCGCTGCTTCGCTGGATACCGGTGTTCATGTACGCCTCATTATCCACGCAGATGTAGGTAAAATCATGTCCTCGCTCGAAAGCACCGGAAATAGCCTGCAAGCCGATATCCATAGTGGCACCATCGCCTCCTATCGCTACGATCCTGGTATTATTCATTTTTCCCATCGCCTTCAACGCTGCTTCAACACCTGATGCAACTGCCGCTGCGTTCTCAAACAACGAATGTATCCAGGGAACGCCCCAGGCAGATTCCGGATATGGCGTAGTAAAAACCTCAAGGCAGCCTGTTGGGCTGACGACGATGCAGTCTTCACCCAGTGCATCAAGTACGAATTTTCCTGCAAGGGCGTCGCAGCATCCGG
>JAJRAP010000187.1 GCA_028679855.1 Candidatus Methanoperedens sp. | reverse complement strand
TGAAAGAGGCGGAGGAGAAAGAAAGGCGTCAAATGAAAATACGGCGAGTAGGCTTAACCTTAAGCCGACTCATTGAAGAAGAACTTGAAAAATCCAATGTGAGCCTGCAGGAACTAAAGAAGGGCAGCAGGAGAAAAGTAGTAAGCGGGACCAGGGCGAAGATTGCGCGGCGCGGTATAGAGGAACTCGGCTTATCATGTGCCGAGCTCGCCCGTCATCTCGGCGTATGCACCTCGAGCATATCTCGGGTTATTGCAAAGACAGGTGGTGAAGACGGTGGTTAACAGTACTTGTGATATTCTCTGCAATGTAAGCATCAACGTCGTCCCCCTACGTCCCCCCACTCTCTCATTATTATCACGAGTCTCCACAGATTATCGAGGCGATTTCCCGTTCCTCCTCACGGGAAGCAGAATACAGCGAAATCCTGAGCATCGTTAGATCCGCTGTGACTCTTATAGACGCAGGCAGCAATAGTGAGGCGCTGTCCGTCTATTCCATGCTGGTTGACAAGTTGTCCAGAAAGTATCTTAAGGCGACCTAACAAGTAGTTTGAACTGGAAGTTACTAATAGATTGACGTCTTCATACTGCCGATATATAATAATTTCATGAACACAGCCATTGACACAATAATAGCTGAAGTCCTTTCTCTTTCGCCGCAAGCGCGTGCATTTGTTGCTGAAAAACTCATCGAAAGCCTTGATTCGGAGCAGGAAGTTATTCTGTCGCCGGCATGGAAAGAAGAAGTGCGTAAGCGCTGTCGTGAGATTGACGAAGGCATTGTTGCGTTACGTGACGCTGAGGATGTATTTACTAGAAGCTATGCATCACTCGGATGAAACCGATTCGCTTCCATCCTGAGGCCGAAGCAGAGATGATTTCGGCAGCGGTGTTTTACGAGACCAAACAAAAGGACCTCGGAAAGCGTTTTTTGACATCTGTTCAGAATGCCCTCAATAAAATCCAAGTCAATCCTCTTTTATATCAAGAAATCGAAGAAGGCGTTCGTCGCTGTCTCACAACGACGTTCCCGTTCGGTGTTGTTTTTCGAATTATGCCGGATCAATACGTAATTATCGCAGTGATGCACCTGCATCGTGCCCCTGGATACTGGAAAAGTCGTGTTCCATAAGCCGACTGGCATACAAATGGATTTCCAACCAGTCGTTCCAGCGGGGAACCCGATGCGGATGAGGAGAATCCGCTGGTTATTCGGCACAAAGCGCCTCACAACCAGCGGATCGAACAGACGCCCTTCGGGCGCTCCTCATCCGCAGCGGTATGCATCTAAAGATAGAAAATGAGTTGGCCGGAAATCATAAATTTAGTCGCTAGTATTGCTACTGCAATCGGCGTCATTGTAGCCGCGATAGGGCTATGGCTAACGAAAATTCGAGCAGTAACAGCATTTGAAGATGGTGTTTCCAATGAATTAAAGCCTTTTTCTTCTGCCTCGACCACAAAACAACTTATCCGAACCATATTACAAACATCCCGTGCTATCAACCGTAATATGTTGGATTTTTCTACGTCGCTATGATAATCTTAAAAATAATAGGTAGTGTGATATGTCATTATCAGAGCAAATCTTAAAGCATATTCAAGAGCTTCCGGAACAGTTTCAGGCTGAGGTATTAGATTTCGTGGAATACCTCGAAGCAAAAATAAGGAAGGGCCAAAAAATTGAAGGCGAGGAAGCATACTGGTCAGCTCTCTCCTTATCTTTTGCAATGCGTGACATGGAAGATGAATATTCCCCCTATTCGCTTAGTGATCTCAAGGAACGTTTTATATGATTCAGGAAGGCCAGATAGTCCTTTTCAAATTCCCACAAACTGATCAAATCTCTGGCAAACTTCGACCCGCATTAATTATTCGTGAAACCCCCGGTTCTTATGGCGACTGGTTAATCTGTATGATATCCTCGCAATTATCACAACAGATCCCTGGTTTTGATGAAATTATTAGAGAAGAAGATGTTGATTTTAGCCAATCAGGACTAAAAATATCCAGTGTTATTAGAATCAGCAGGCTTGCAGTTGTAAACAGAAAAGTTCTTCTTGGTTCAATAGGAAACATTGATTCGGAACGCCTTATGTCAATTAAGAAAAAACTGTCCAAATGGATAATGGGAACATAACAAGCAAATCCAGCGGATGCGGAATAAACGTGGTTTGGTTTTGGCTATTGGTCAGCACCCGCCCCCTGATTTAGATCGTTATGCATATAAGACGAGAAATAAGAAATGAGCATTTAATATACAAATCTAGCAGGGAAAATATACTACTTACACATTGGAAAAACAAACAAGGGTAATGATAAGTATTTCTTCTCAAGCAAAAAGGGCGGGGATTTGGCTGAAAGGATTCCCAACGGATATGAAATATATGAAAATGTAAATGCACAGGTATTCTTAAGAAAGATTCAACCAAAAACAATCCGTGATGAAGAACTGAAAATGATCGCACAAGAAATACAAAAGCATGCAAATCCCCACCGTTATAAATATGAGGTAAAGAAAAATATCATAACGGTTTATGAAATTAATCAAGACATTGAAAGACTGTCGGATTTTCTTCAATTTGCGGACAAGGCAAAAGTAGAAAAACATCTTCTAGAAAATGCGACATATTCACCAATAATGAGATTTATCTTGGAACACAAAGAGAAGAGGTTATTTGTAACTGAGCGGTTTTGCTTCCGGGGAAGTGTTGATGACTGGATTTACATAGGAGGTCCAGATTCATTGAGCCAAGAGGCAAAAACATTCATTAAACATCTTGGTAAAGAATCTTTTTTTGTGCTTTAACTTATTAAAGGGAAGATAAAGTGTGCGGTCTAATATTTAACATAAATTGGTTGTGTCGGTTTCTGGGACGTTCATGAAATTATAACTAAATGAGGAAGGAAGGGG
>JAJRAP010000186.1 GCA_028679855.1 Candidatus Methanoperedens sp. | reverse complement strand
CAGCTGCGTTACCTTTAGCTATTTCCTTTTCTTCATCTATTCCTTTTGTTATCTTTCCCAGTACTGAGAAACCAATATACAGTGCCACAACTGCAAGTATGATGGCAATGACTAATTGAATAATCCCAATTCCTGCTGTTTCCAAAGACATACTTTTTCCTCCTGACGCTTAAAGCGTAGATGGTATTATTGGTAGCAGGGTAATATAAAATTATTGTGATTCCTTCACTCAAGAATTGTCATTCATAAGTTATTTATGCTCAAAGGTATAGATAGGTTTTGGACAAATTATGCAAAACACGTGATTAATATGCCAAGATCAATCCCCGAAATGATCCGAGGAGACTTCAAATGCGAGGACATCGCAAAATGCATCCTGGGGATCAAGGAAATAGACATCGATACTTACAAAACACTTGTCGCAAAAGGACCCATGACCGCAGAAAGTCTGGGGGTGATACTCAACAGGGAAAGAAGCACAGCATACCGATCGCTGCAGAATTTGATGGGGTGCGGTCTTGTCCGTCGTGAGACCAGGACTATCAGTTCAGGCGGCTACTTCTATGAGTATCTCGCTCTTGACCCTGTCAGGATGAAAGAAATGGTGCAGGGCAATATAGACCAGTGGTATAATAAAATGAAGAAGCTGGTCACTGACATCGACAAAGACATTATGAAATAGAAAATACACTCCGGTACACTTCTTCGGTTTTCTCCTTGAATTCTTTCTGCGAAAAACCAAGCATTGCAGCGGCTAACATTGCGCCGCCAGCGCCTACTCCCTCCTTAACTTCTCCCTTCTCGTACATGCGAAGACCTTGCAGCCTTGAACTTCCAAAACCCGGGTCAGCCGCAAATGCCGTAATCCCAAGTAATTCGGTCATTTCCCTGAAATTCGCAGTTCTGTCATTTGCAACATAACAGGTCGTAGCTATCGAGACATCCTTTTTCAACCCGAGAGCTTTGATTATTGACAGTACCGATACCATCTGGGTCCCTCCTGCAAGGATCGTTCTGACATTTAGCCCGTCCACAAGTCCTGCTGCTGCTGCCATCATGGGGTCGCCCATGCATTCCACAGCGCGCAGAGGCTGGTTTTTCAAGCTTCCAAAAGAGATACCTGATGCCTTCATCCCCTCGTTCACAACGCGTTCCTTGATGCCCGTCGGATTGTCGGGAAAACTCGAAGATACACGACCGTTATGACCCAGGGCTCTCAATACTCCCATTGCTGTTGTTGTGCCGCCGGGAACGCTTTCTCCGATCATCACAAGGTCAGAGAGTTTAGAAAATTTTCTTCCAAGGTCTGCTGACTTCCTGTAAATATCAGTAGCATCAACCACTGCGCGACCTTTCCTGATATCCCCGCCTGGTTGCGCATTCAGGTCGATAAATGGTATCTTCGGCATGATATTTAGGCCTGCATTGATAAAAAGACACGGAATCCCTGTAAGAAGCATTGAAGCCCTTGTAAGCACGGCTGGCGTGGGGGCACCTGAAGGACACATCGCTGGTTCTGAAATACTGAAAACAGTGCCGGTCTCAACGAGCTCCGCATCAGCAGCAGGTGTATAATCAGTCAATTCCGGGGACTTTCCTGCAGCAGAAATCCCCGGTATCCTTGCTGTCCCGGTGTTCGCAAGGATGCATACGAACAGGGGTTTTTCGGGACTGAAATCTGGATACGGCTCTACCCACATACCTTACAGTGCAGTTGAAGCTTCAATATGTACGGATGTCGGGGTCTTTACAAGGTTCCCTACCTTGGCGCCGATCAGATTAACTATCCCTTTTTCGGATGCGATATCCACTATTCTCTGTGTTATCACGCCATCGAACACAACGGTTGTAATATTGCCATTTATGTCCTTTAAGACAGTCGCAAGGTCGCGCACAGGCACTTCGTGGATGATATTATTGCTTTCATCGAGCATGCGCGCGCTGAGGCTGCCGCTCAACTGGGATATATGTTCCTGGAAAACATTGTGCTTTACCTCTTTAGGTGCCTCTTCCACGACCTCTCTGATGGGTTTTTTCTTTTCAGGTTCAGCGTTCTGCTCAGGCAATTTTTCCGGCTCTTCATTTACCTGTTCTATATCAACTTCACGGGAAACTGCGGGTTCACTCTTTCCTCCCATCTTTTTCCGTGTTGCGTCCATTATGGCAAATCTTCTCTTCTTGCTCACCTGGTAGTAATCGAACGCCTGTTCCACAGGTATCTTCTGCCTGAGTGATTTCAGGATTTCCTTCTGCACGAGTTCTTCAACGCCCTTTCCATCCGGTGCACGTGCAATAAAATCTACGTCCGCTACCTGGAGAAGCTCTTTGATTATCAGTTCTCCGCCCCTGTCACCATCTGTGAAAGCCGTTACCGTCTTTTTCTTGCACAGGTCGGTCACAGGCTGGGGCACGTTGGTGCCTCCCACGGCGATGGCGTTCTTAATGCCGTACCTCAGGAGATTGAGCACATCAGCCCTGCCCTCCACTACGATTATGGCATCTGAATCAACTACATTAGGACCCATGGGGATATTCTCCTTCCCATAGTTCATGATCTCTTCGATCCTCAAGGATTGTCTCACTTCGTCCGTGATCTCCTGGCTCTCAGGCAGCATCTCATCGAACATCTCAGACATGATCTGCTTTGCGCGTTCTATCACTTTCTTTCTTTTTGATGACCTGACATCTTCTATTTTTGAAATGCCAATGTTCGCTATGCAAGGACCTATCCTGTCTATGGTCTCAAGGCTTGCCGCAAGAACTGCGGTCTCGACCTTGTCCAGGCTTGAAGGAATATCTATGGTTCCCATTGATTTTCCCATATTCGATTTAATGTTTACCTCAAGCCTTCCGATCCTGCCGCTTTTTTGCAGCTCACGAAGGTCAAGGTCAGCCCCTATCAAGCCTTCTGTCTGTCCGAATATCGCTCCGATAACATCAGGGCGCTCAATAACTCCGTCTGCTTTTATTTTAGCATGAATAATATATTTTGTTGTATCTGAATTTTGCATATATAGTACCCTCCCTCAGATTAGCAGTTAGAAAATAGTTCCGTTATTGGGTAAAGCTAAGTCGGACGTTTTTTATCTATACTAATAAGTAATGCATTAGTATTTGCCTTCATTCTTTTGATCCCAGACAGGAAATTATTAACATTTGCATATCGATTCACGGTTCAAGCCGTAAATCCAGAGTGATTGTGAAATTATCTAACTACTTTTCTATGGATGATTGTCTGCATAAATGATCATTTTATCTTCATCTATGCATATAACACTATAATAGTAAGAATACCTTTAAAAACGTTGTGGTTCTGAGTTTCCCCATATACTTGCTGAGACTTTCAATATCCTTGATCCTCTTTTTCACAAGAAAGCCGATCCTTGCGCGGATGTCCATATTTGGAATGATGCTATAAGCATGGAGATAGTCTGTTATCTTGCGGGCGACCATACCGCCTTTCCTGTCCCAGTCCGTCAAAAGAACGATATCTTTCCCGCTTCTTGACAACTTCTCTGTGAAATCAAGCAGAGGCTGCTGGGAAGATAATTTTACCTCTCCATTAATGCCAAGCGATCGCAGCGATTCCACGTCCTTGCGACCTTCAACAACGATTATCGCCCCCGCATCTGATAGATTCTTTAGTTCAAGAATAAGCTCTTCAAGCTTTTCAAGCCTCTCAATATCCTCAAGAGTTCTTATGTTCATTTTCCTTCAATAATTTTAGAATCTCCGGCATCTTCGCGCCTACTATCAATAGCGATTTCTTACTGTTAGTAAGACCTGTGATGATCCTGACATCCCTGGAATTAACATGGAAAAGGTCGGATAAGAACGATATGAGCTGTTCATTGGCTTTTCCCTTCTGGGCTCTTTCAGACAGCCGCACTTCGATGCGTTTGCGCCAGGGATTATACCCATGCACTGCGTTTTCCTTCGCACCTGGTGAAATTTCAAGGTCAAGCACGACACCTTCACTGGTCTGCCTGACTGCTTCTTTCATAACAGTTTAATTAGGTGGGATTAATATTAATTCTATCGTTATCTCTATATACCCTCAAAATAATTTCATATCAGGTAATCGAATGAAGACATGCATAATGTGTGGCGGCGAGGGTACAAGACTGCGACCCCTCACCTTTGACAGACCAAAACCAATGATCCCGCTTCTGAATAAACCTTCGGTTGTGCATCTTGTAGAGCACCTTGCCAAGGAGGGATTCAACGATATCGTGCTGACCCTGGGTTATCTTGGTGGGGAGATCGAGGCGGCGCTTGGCGACGGCAGCATGTACGGTGTGCATGTAGAATACGTGCATGAGAAAGATAAACTGGGGACAGCGGGGGGGGTTAAGAACGCAGAGGAATTTTTTGAAGGCGAGCCGTTCATGGTAGTGGGCGGCGACCATGTAATGAACCTCGGGCTTCGTGAATTTGTGCGTTTCCATGAGAAAAACGATGCGATCATAACCATAGGTCTGCTCCCGATCGATGACCCGCGAGAATATGGTATTGCGGATATGGACGTGAATAACAGGATCAACCGGTTCTTTGAAAAACCAGGACCAGGGGAGATTTTCAGCAACCTTGCAAGCACCGGGATATATGTCTGCGACACAGAGACGCTTGACTGGGTCCCGAATAAAAAATATGATTTTGCCAAAGACCTTTTCCCGGATCTTATGAAGCAGAGGGAACGCATTAACGGTTTCCTTGTGCATGGAAGATGGACAGATATCGGCAACCCGCAGGCTTACAGGGAGGCATGCAGGTGGATGCTTGAGCAGATGCCGGGAACAAAGATCTCAGGGCGATTAAACATCAAGGATGCGAAGGTGACGGGCCCCATAGATATCGGACACGATGTTTCCCTTGGCTCAAACTCCTCGATAGTCGGACCGATCGTCATCGGCGAGAATACGTCCATAGGAGATAACGTCCTGATAGGACCTTATACTTCTATAGGCTCAAATTGCAGGATAGGTAATAACTCGCGGATACTGTCCTCGTATATTTACGATAATGTTGAAATAGGTACCAACACCGCGGTTTCAAGTGCGGTCATAGACAATGCCACAAAGATAAAGGATTCATGCATACTCGAGACCGGGACGGTAATCGGCCCACGTGTCATCATCGGGGAAGAAGTTACGGTCAACTCACTTGTAAGGATATGGCCTGAGGTCAGGGTAAAGAACGGGACAAAGGTCAGCGAGAACCTGGGGAATGAGGATTTCGGCAACGATATAAAAGGCTCTTAGGCTTCCCGGATATCCACAGAACCGTCCTTTTTTCCAATATAGACCGCATCAACACCAGTAAATATCCCATGCTCTACGATCCCGCAGCATTGCGAAAGTTTTTTACCGAGTGAGTCAGGGTCGTCGATCCTTCCGAAATCAGCATCCATTATGAAATTCCCGTTATCAGAGATCACAGGGCCGTCTTTGCTGACACCCATTCGCAGTTCTGCTTTTCCACCGAGTTCTGCTAACTGTTTTATTACAAGCTTCAGGGCAAAGGGCAGCACTTCAATTGGAACTGGATGTGAAAGGATATCTGAACATTTGGATTCGTCCACAACCACCACGAACTTTTTAGAGGACAGAGCAACGATCTTTTCCCGCGTGTGCGCGGCTCCACCCCCTTTTATAGCAGTGAAACCCGCTATCTGGTCGGCGCCGTCGATGTCTATGTCAATTTCAGGATGTTCATCAAGTGTAGTAAGAGTGATACCATTCTCTGCCCCCAGGAATGATGACTGGTATGAGGTGGGGACACCTTGGATCTCAAGACCATCTGCGACACGCCTGCCGAGTTCTTTTATTGCATAAGCTGTTGTGGAGCCTGTGCCCAGCCCCACGACCATCCCGTTCTCTACAAGCTTCGCCGCACACTCGCCTGCTGCCTGCCTGGGGTTGCACTTATGTTGGTTTTTCATAATGCGATAGTATATGCTTTTGTTGTTTATAAAATATCTATTTAACGTGCAAGTTCAAGGAAAACATCTTCGAGGTCTGGCTGGGAAATATCGATGTTCTTGATTCGAACATCACAGAACAATTTTAATATCCTGTCAAGGATGGAACCTGCATTTTCTGCGACGATCTTTATTTTCCCTGTGCCACATACGGTATCGAGGATATCAGGAATGTTCTTTAGAGCGGCAACATCGAACTCCCCTTCATATTCTATGGTGATGGTCTCGCCCAACTTCATCTGCTTCTTTAGTTCGAGGGGAGATGCATTCGCGGTAATCTCACCTTTTTTAATGAACGCTATGCGTCCGCAGAGTTGTTCAGCCTCTTTCATATAATGGGTAGAAAGGACTATAGTGATATCTCTTTCTTCATGGATGCTTTTTATCTGTTGTCGTATCTTTATTGCCATATCAGGGTCAAGGCCAACAGTGGGTTCGTCCAGGAAGAGCAGTCGTGGTTCATTAAGCAGCGCTTTGGCAAGCGACAGCCGCTGCTTTGTCCCTGTTGAAAGTGAGTCAAATCTGGAATTCCTGAAAGGCTCAAGTTCAAGCAGATCAATGACATTTTTTATGGCTTTATCTTTATTTTTTAATCCATACAGCATTGCGAAATATCGCAGGTTCTCGTATACTGTCAGGCTCCACGGGAAATTTGGGCTCCCACTGCTTATGTTCACGATGCTTTTCACTTTCTCTGCCTCAGAGAGGGCATCGATGCCAAAGATTTCGACTTTTCCTCCATCCGGGAGCGTGAGAGTGGATAGTATGGATATAAGCGTGGTCTTGCCCGCGCCGTTCGGGCCCAGGATGCCGAAAATTTCTCCTTTTTCTATATTAATAGAAACATTCTTCAAAACCTCTTTTTTTCCATGGATGCCGTTTTTATAATATTTATTTACTTTTTCGGCTTTTACTGCGAACATGGGTACAACATTGACCTGAAAGGCAAAAAGGTTTTATTAATGCTTTGTAGTGTTTTCCATTGCTACAAATCTGCGTTCATCTGTGTTTATCTGCGGTTTTTTTCTTTCAAGGTAATCCTTAATTGCTGCATGCAGACCGTCTGCGGCAAGGTTAGAGCAGTGCATCTTTACAGGCGGCAGTCCCTCAAGCGCCTCAGCCACGTCGTTCCTGGTTATCTTAAGTGCTTCCTCAAGAGTCTTGCCTTTTGCCATCTCTGTAATCATACTGCTTGTAGCGATTGCCGCCCCGCAGCCGAATGTCTTGAATTTGACGTCCTCAAGCCGATTATCTTTCACTTTAATATAGATCCACATAAGGTCGCCGCATACCGGGTTCCCGACCTTGCCTATGCCGTCCGCATCCTTGATCTCGCCAACATTGCGCGGGTTCGCAAAATGCTCCATCACTTTTTCACTGTATCCGTCTGTCATGTTTTTCATCCCGCCAGTGGTGATATCATCCTTAGCTTGTTCACTATTTCCGGGAGCACTGAAATAATATAATCCACATCATCCCGGGTGTTCCCTCGCCCGATCGTGAACCTGAGTGAACCGTGTGCTTCTTCGTGTTTTAAACCTGTCGCCAGAAGAACGTGCGAGGGTTCAAGCGATTTTGATGAGCATGCCGAGCCAGTGGACGCTGCCACACCTTTCATATCAAGGTTCAATATCATGGACTCTCCTTCAATATAGCTGAACCTGAAGTTCGCATTATCAGGCAGGCGTTTTTCCGGATGTCCATTAAGGTATGAATCTTTTATTTCAAGTACGCCCTTGATGAGTGAATCCCTGAGCTTTGTTATTTTTGCAGCTTCAGGCAGGCGTTCCTTTGCAAGTTGGGCAGCTTTCCCGAAGCCAACGATGCCGGGGACGTTCTCAGTGCCTGAACGGATGTCCCTCTCATGCCCACCACCGTGAAACAGTGGTTCAAGCCCGATACCTTTCCTGATGTAGAGCGCTCCAACGCCCTTTGGTCCGTACATTTTATGGGCGCTCATGGAAAGAAGCGAGACCCCGAGGGCATCCACATTGAGCGGGAGTTTTCCTGCAGTCTGGATCGCATCTGTATGAAAAGGGATGTTTTTTTCTTTTGCGATCTTTCCGATCTCTTCAACAGGCTGGATAGTCCCTATCTCGTGGTTGGCATGCATAATAGTTATGAGTACTGTTTTTGATGTTATCCCAGTTTCAACATCGTCAGGGTTCACGAGCCCTTCTTTGCTTACCGGGAGATATGTGACTTTGAAACCCTGGGTCTCAAGATATTTGCATGTGTATAGCACTGCATGATGCTCGATAGAGCTTGTGATTATGTGGTCGCCCTTTTTCCGGTTCCTGTATGCCAAACCTTTAATGGCAAGGTTGTCAGATTCAGTGCCGCTGCCAGTAAAAATTATCTCCTCTTTTTTTGCGCATATCAGGTCTGCTACTTTCGCACGGGCGTCTTCCATTGCTCTTCTTGCCTCACGCCCAATAGAATAAAGGCTTGATGGATTCCCGAACCTGTCTGAAAAGTAAGGAAGCATTGCTTCTGTGACCGCTGCATCAACCGGTGTTGTGGAGCTGTGGTCCATATATATTTGGCGGGTCATAGTTCCCGGTATGTCAGGGTTAAAAATATACTTAACGATTGCGTCATTTGCCATACATAAGATATAAATGCTAAGTACTTGTATTAGGGTTGCCCAGAATTAGGGTTGCGCCGGGTAATCCCGGGGCTAAAGCCACAGGAGGATCAAGATGGCTAAAAAAGAAGAAACTAAAGAGACAAAAGAATCAGTAAAGGAAGCCCAGAAGAAAGAGGCTCCTAAGAAAGAAGCGTCCCAAGAGGCGAAGAAAGAGAAGAAAGAAGATAAGAAACACGAAGGGAAAGGGGAAGAACACGCAAAGAAGGAGCGAAAAGGCGCTCCAAAAGAGGGGAAGAAAGAAGCACCCAAAGCAAAGGAAGAAGGTCCTGAAATAAGACATATTGTGCGCATTGCCGATACTGACATTGATGGAAATAGGAGCATACAGTATGGACTTACAGGTATTAAAGGAATAAACCGACGTGTTGCAAAGATCGTTTCATTAAATTCCGGTCTTGATCCGATTGCTACGATCGGATATCTGAACGATGCTGATATCGATAAATTAAAATCATCAGTTGATAATATTTCTACTGTCCTGCCGACATGGATGATGAATAAGCAGAACAACATTCTGACTGGTGATGACAGACAGTTATTGGGGATGGATGTTTTGCTTAGCAAGAATGAAGATATTAACCTCATGAAGAAAGCCCGTTCATATAAAGGCTTAAGGCATGAGCGCGGCCTCAGGGTAAGAGGACAGCGCACCAGGTCGACAGGCAGAAAAGGAAGAACTGTGGGTGTTACCCGTGCGGCGATCCTGGCCACCCAGGCAGCAGCCAAAGAAGGCGAAAAGAAAGAAGAAAAGAAGGCGGGCGGTAAATAATGGGATACCCGGGGAAGAACCGTAAATCGTATGAAACGCCAAAACATCCATGGCAGGCAGCCAGGATAGCAAGTGAAGTCGAACTTATTAAGGCATATGGTCTTCGAAATAAAAAAGAGGTCTGGAAAGCCCACAGCAACCTTAAGAATTACAGGGAACTGGCAAGAAAACTTCTCGCAGAGAGCACGAAAAGAACACTTTCAGGACATGTGAAAACAGACGCTGATAACATCCTGAACCACCTGAAAAGATATGGTCTGCTAAAGTCAGAAGCCGGACTTGATGAGATCCTCACGCTCCAGGTGACCAATTTCCTTGACAGGAGACTGCAGACCCAGGTTCACAAACAGGGACTTGCCAACACGCTCAAACAGGCGCGGCAGTTTATTGTTCATGGTCATATCTCTGTTGGAGGCAGGAAGATTACAGTGCCGGGTTATATTGTTTCAATGGATGAGGAATTGGGAATGAGTTACTATGGCAACTCACCTTTATTCATAGAAGATCACCCATCAAGACCGGCACAGGTCGTTAAGGAGATAGTGCAGGAGTCGGCTAAATCTGGAAAACCAGATACAAAGACGGAGGTTTGATAATAATGGCAACTGAAAAATGGGGCGTAGCTCACATATATTCTTCATTCAATAACACCCTGATAACGATCACTGATCTGACAGGGGCAGAAACAATAGCCAAGATCAGCGGCGGAATGGTAACAAAATCCGCCAGAGAAGAGAGTTCACCTTACACAGCCATGCAAATGGCTACCCAGATCGCTGAGAAAATAAGGGATAAGGGAGTCACAGGTATTCATATTAAAGTAAGAGCTCCTGGCGGCAATATGCAAAGAAGCCCTGGACCGGGCGCTCAGGCTGCGATCCGTGCGTTTGCCCGTGCTGGAATTAAGATCGGGCGCATCGAGGACGCCACACCCATACCCCATGATGGCACGAAAGCCAAAAAGGGAAGGCGCGTGTAAAATGGATATTGACATACTTGAATTATCAGAACGCAATGCCAGGTTCATTCTTTCAGGAGTATCAGTATCATTTGCTAACGCTCTGAGGAGAAGCATTCTTGCTGAGGTTCCAGTAATGGCAATAGATGAGATCAACATCTATGATAACACGTCTGTCCTGTTCGATGAACAGCTTTCGTTGAGAATGGGACTTATCCCTCTGAAAGCAGATACGAAGAATTTTTCGTTGCCAGAGGAATGCACCTGCGAAGGAAAGGGCTGCCCGACGTGCCAGGTATCAATGACCCTTAGCGCGGAAGGCCCAAAAGTCGTGTATTCTGGTGATATCGTGTCCTCAGACCCGGGCGTGTGCCCGGCGGATGCGACTATACCCATCGTGGAGCTCAAGGATAAACACAAGGTGGTGCTAGAAGCTATTGCAAAGCTCGGAACGTACAGGAAGCATGCTAAATGGCAGGTTGGCATAGTAAGTGGATACAAGAATGTACCGATATTGACTTTCAAGGAATGCGACCTGTGTGGGGAGTGCGTCAGGGTCTGCCCACGAGATATACTGAAAATCGAAGGAGAAAAGGTGAAGATCGCGGACAACGATATCATTGAGTGCTCGCTCTGCAAGTTATGCGAAGAAGCCTGCGAAATGGATGCTATTTCGGTAGATTATGATCCTGAATCTTTTGTAATGATGTTCGAGACAAGCGGCGGAATTACAGCTGCTGAACTTGCTGTTGAAGCTGCGAACAGCATTAAGGCAAGAGCACAGAAGATGGAGGAGATACTTGATACGCTCTAAAGGGATCAAAAAAATATATCTTATGGCTCCACTATAAGGAACATCTATTTGCGGAGGTTGCCCAGACCGGTCAAAGGCGCCAGCTTGAGGGGCTGGTCTCGAAGGAGTTCGTGGGTTCAAATCCCATCCTCCGCAT
>JAJRAP010000185.1 GCA_028679855.1 Candidatus Methanoperedens sp. | reverse complement strand
GCATCTGCATCGTTCTTAATTTCTTTGACACGCTTTTGAATAAGAGCTTTTGTAACCTTGCCTTTATCAGTTTTCACTTCTTCGAGCATTCCCTCCTCCCCGCTGTGTTCTTCCTCCAATTCTTCCATCTGGCGGGTTATGGCATCGCGGTCTGTTTCCAGTTGCTTTATAGCTTTTTGTTCTGTGGCAAAATATCTGTCAATCACCTGTTGCTTCGGCACAAGGTCGCTGTCCCATTCATCCTTCTTTCCTTTAACAAGAGTCAGTTCAGCCTTCCAACCATCCACAACGATCAGGTAAACATCATCCTGCATGGTTTCCATCCAGTAGGTCCTGATATGCTGATATATATCGTACTGGTCTATCAGGTTTTTATCCGCAAATGATGTAAGTATAGCTTCCGATATGTTGTGTATAATTTCTTTTGGCTTGGCACCAACAGACAGACTTTTCATTATGGGTGCGTTTTTTTCTTTCCAATTTTTAAAAACAAGATCTATCTCCTGAGTATAGCTTGTAAATTCAGGATGAGAAAAAATAACATGCTTAATTTCTTCCTGTGGTATTTTTAGCTTGCTGTACCCTGCTCCTGGGCTTTCGGCAAATAGCACATTTTTAAGTGAAGGATATACCTTCCAGTAATTTTCTAAATCTTCAATATCTCTGTTGGGAATATCACCCAGCAAATGTGCCTTAATATCCTGTATATCTTCAGCTTCCTGACTATCAATATAACGAGGGATATTCAGGTTGTACTCGTTCCGTTCTATCTCCTCTACTGATACCATACGGGCATATTTAGGTACTTCTGTTTGTTTGTTGAATACATCAACGATTTTGTGTACATCCTGCTCTCGCAAGCGGTTTTTATTGCCGTCTTTTACAAATCCACGGCTTGCATCGAGCATAAAAATACCTCTGCGGCTGTCGGCATTTTCTTTATCAAGAACAATGATACACGCAGGGATACCGGTACCGTAAAACAGGTTGGCAGGCAAGCCTATAATGCCTTTGATAAATCCTTTGCAAATGATGTTTTTGCGTATTTCTGCCTCTGCATTCCCGCGAAAAAGGACGCCATGCGGCAAAATGATGGCACCTTTGCCTTTGCTTTTGAGTGAACGGATCATATGCAACAGAAAAGCATAATCGCCATTTTTCTTAGGAGGTATGCCATATCCTTTGAAACGGTCGTACAGATCATTTGCAGGGTCAAAGCCATTGCTCCATGCTTTGTTGGAAAAGGGAGGATTCGCCACTGCAAAATCAAAGGTTTTAAGCGTTCCGTCCGGATTCTTGAAATAAGGATTTGAAAGCGTATTGTCCTTCCAAATCTCAGCCGTTGGGTTGTTATGCAAAATCATGTTCATTTTAGCCAATGCAGCCGTGGCATTATCCATCTCTTGACCATAGATAGTTACACCTGTTTCGGATTCATCAGCGGCTTTTATTAACAACGATCCACTCCCACAGGTGAGGTCGTAAATGGTTTGTTCCTGGCTCCTGGTTTTATTGATGCCGATTACCTTAGCCAATATTCTCGACACTTCTGCCGGTGTATAAAATTGCCCTTTGCTTTTACCCGATTCAGTTGCAAAATGCCTCATCAAGTATTCGTAGGCATCGCCCAAAATATCGTCACCCTCGGCTTTATTCTTACTGAAATCAAGGTAAGGATTTTCAAAAATAGCTACAAGGTTAGTGAGCCTATCCACCATTTCCTTTCCTTTACCCAGCTTGTCATCATCGTTGAAATCAGCTACGTCAATTACACCCTTCAAGTTGTTGACTTCTGCCAGCTTTTTTATAATAGTATTGATGCCATCGCCAATTTCTTTTTTACCCTTCAAAGTAATTATATCTTTGAAGCCGCCACCTTCGGGAATTAAAATACGAGCATCTGTTTCATATTTGTCTGATACATATTTTACGAATAACAATACCAATACATAGTCTTTGTATTGCGAGGCATCCATTCCACCCCTTAGCTCGTCGCAGCTTTTCCAGAGAGATCCGTATAATTCACTTTTCTTGATCGCCATTTTTATTCATTTATTATGCCTTGAATTGTATTTAAAAACTATCTTTTGCGCACGGAAAGCAAGATTCTTGAACCCTCCTTCTGAGTTCGTTGTGAGTTCGTGGAGTTCGCTGTTAATTCTCGTAATGACTCTACATTACGATTTTTGTAAGCTGCTATTTCCCCCGCCCCCCTCACCCGCGCGCAGGCTGTGCGGCTGGCGGATGCGCGCGATCTGCGGACGGCGCCGCAGATTTATAATTTGATAAATATGAAATTCACAGGAATAACACCCACCTCCATCTGCTTATAGCCTTCCGGTATATTACTCATCGCCGCTTTCCTCTTTATGTATCCCACCCAGTTCTGCTTCCAGTTCCTCAATACTCGGCAGGCTGGATCTGAGGTTTTCCGGCAGGGCGCGGGTCAGTTCATACCCGGATTGGGTAACAGGTTGTTTTCCAATTACGGCATTTGCATACCATGTGCTGTAATCGTTCACATTATCTGCGATTCCTTTTTCAAATAATTGAAAAAGGACATGTATTTTCCGGTGGATTATGCCTGTCCATAAACTATAAATACTTTTGTTCGTATATATACGAATTATAGTGGGCAGGACAAAATCTTTTTTACCACCACCCTCAAACCTGCCCACTACCTCCTATTGAAAAAATAATTTTCAATCTTAATACCATTTCTGTATCTGTGCAATTTTCTCTTCAAATTTCAGGTTCACTATTTCATTCAGGTGCAGCCCCAATTCGTCAGGTGTAAATCCGAGCGCAAGCCCGAGAAGCTGGGTAAAATGAAGCACTGGAATATCATAATCCTTTCCCGATTTTTCAAGTTCAATCTGGCCTGCATCGTACTGAAGATGGCAAAAAGGGCATGCATCAATAATACAATCAACTCCTGCCTTTTGTATCCTGTCAAGCTTGTATTCGGTCATCTTAAACGATGTTTCAAGCATCGCTGACCTCACACCTCCTCCTGCGCCGCAGCAGCTTGTCTTGCCTTCATAGGGAACACTTTTTGCGCCTGTGGTTTCAACCAGTTCATCAAAGAAAACAGGGAATTGCGCGCTTCCAAGCTTTCTTTCTCTTGTGGGCTTGAGAAGATGGCATCCATAATGCACAGCAGCCCTTATTTCAAGAGGCTTCTCTATTGCATCCCCCAGCTTATTCACGCCAATATCAGTGTGGAGGAACTCGATTATATGCCTGACTTCGATCGTGCCCCTATATTCCTTCCCTATTTTTTGGAGGTGGGCATTGACTTCGTTCCTGAGCCCTGCATCGGTTTTCAGGATATTGTTGGCATCCATGAGCGAACTGAAGCACCCATTGCAGATAGTCAGAATGTCGGTACCTTTCTCCTCAGCAAGCACGAGGTTTCTTGAAGCGAGGGTGAGCCATGTGATATTATCGAATGATCGGTAAATACCCGGAGCAGGGCAGCACGCTGCCTCTTTAAGTTCGCTGCATTTTATCCCGATCCTTTCAAGAACGAGCATTGTGGCTTTCTCAATTCCTGGATAGCGGTTAGGGATAAGGCACCCGGTGAACAGCGACAATTTCCTCATTTTTTTATCAGCTCTTCAAATCCTGTTGATCCAAGAAGTGCTTTTACTTCCTTATGGGCTTTTTTCCGTGAAGCTTCATCTATCCTGAGCCCAAGTTTTTTTCTCATATCCCTGTGTTTGTCATCAAGTGGAATGGACTGCCCTGTCTCAATAAGAAAATTACATACATTCCTGTGTACTGGAAGTATCTTTCCTTTTTTCACAGCCTCGCTGCGCAGCGCCAGCACTGCATCCGTTACTTTTATCCCGCGGGGACAGCGCTCCTGGCAGTCGTAGCATGTGGTGCACATCCAGATCTCTGGCTGGTCGCTGACATCTTTCTTTACAGAATCCCTGACTATCTTCCTTATGTTAAGGCTGGTGTACTTTCCAGATGGGCAGCTCGCATGGCATGTGCCGCACTGGAAACAGGTAAGTATGTCAGGATTTTTCATTGGATTAAATATGGATAAACCTATATTTAAGGATTTAAGAGAAATGAGACCAATTCTACCAAAGGATTATACCTTCAAAAGTTATTAAGCCATTCCCATGTTCATCGAAATAGACGGCTGGATGGCAAAACTGCGTTTCTCAGCATGCCATTTCATCCCCAACCATCCCAAGTGCGGATGCCTGCACGGGCATACATACGCTATCAGTGTGCGCCTCGAAGGCGAACAAAAGGGGGAATTTATCATCGATTTTGAGAAGGTGAAAAAGATAGTCAATGAACTCTGCGACAGGCTCGACCACAGGGTACTGATAGCTGAAAATGACCCGCGCCTTCGGATAGGGAAAAAGAAAGAAGTTTCAGTAGAGATCATTGAAAGTAAAAAACGGTATGTCCTGCCATCAGAGGATGTGGTGTTCCTGCCCACAGCATCAGTGAGCGCAGAAGACCTGTGCAAATATTTCACAGACGGGATAGCAAAAGCACTCCGGGGTGAAGATAATATCAAGAAGGTCTGCGTCAGGGTGGATGAGGGTATAGGTCAGGGCGCAGGCTGCGAACTTGAAATGTGAATCTT
Organism: Candidatus Methanoperedens sp.; assembly: GCA_028679855.1. GTDB lineage: Archaea > Halobacteriota > Methanosarcinia > Methanosarcinales > Methanoperedenaceae > Methanoperedens. Next base: position 283 of record JAJRAP010000185.1, on the reverse strand, counting down.
AATAATTGTCAATTACCTGTTTTACAGCGTTCTTATACTCGATCTTCATGGAATATAGATTATGGTCTCCTTTTACATCGATTCTTAAGATCCCAAGTCTTGTATTCATAAGACCGACCATGGCTGAAACTCCCCTGTAATTGAGGTCAAATCCTTCCCTTGTAAGGGTATCAAAGACATCCTGAGTGGTATAGGGTTTACCTGTCAGGAACAATTTTAAAACCGATCTTCTGATACCGGTTTCGTCCCTCATTAAGTACTTTGTTACCCTTGTCTTCATTTT
>JAJRAP010000184.1 GCA_028679855.1 Candidatus Methanoperedens sp. | reverse complement strand
CCGACGCATATTTTCCCGATAAGAACGTTTCCCGGCTTTGTCCCTGGATCGATACGGATTTTCTCTATTTTTACTCCTGGAAACCCGAACCGGAGTGTTTCGAGGGCACCGTCTCTGCTGAGGGGGGAGCGCACAGAATCTTCCTCGTTGTAACCACGCCCCCGGTCGTAAAAGACCTGATAGACATCTCCCGCTTGCCCCATCACCTCGATGGACAGTTCCGAGGGAAGGATAAAGGGCGCGTGGGTGTGAATGATCGCCACGAGTATGACAAGAGCGGAGGCGGCAATAACAATGGCCCTCCGCAATGCCCTCGCCTCGTCCAGTGTACTGATAGAAAATTGCTTTTTTAGCATAAAAAAAGAATAATGTGTAATTATCCTCCTCTTTCCTTCTTTCCCCTCGCCCACTCCTGCCGATCCTTTTCAATCAGGTCCCGGATGATGGACACGATGGAACTTAGGGGCTATTTTTTCATGAAGGTTAGAGATACAGCGGGTCATCTCCGTTTTTCCTCCAAGGCCTAATTGACTCTACGGCTCGCGATCTCAAAGGCGGAAACAATCCGACAGACTCCTGGGAAACCAAAAATAGGAACAGTAACCGTTATTATTGGCAGAAATAAAAAAGAGGGAAATAGGATGTTCTATTTTCCATCCGCCATAAATTATGGAAACATATTAAACATTTTCGAAATAAATGGTAATTAAAGACATATTTTATATCCTATTTTAAAGGGAGAAATTTTTTTATCTTACTTTTTAAGAATTCCTCACTAAAAATTGGGATTAAAAGACTACTCATATACTTGTCATTCGTCTTTTTTATTTTAAAAGCCATCTTTCTTTTTTTAAGCATCTTAGGTAACAGTTTTAACGCATCTACCTTTGCCCTCAGATATATCTTCAGCTTTTTATGTCTCAATACAAAGTAATAGAACTCTGTTACATAAGATATAAGTATTCCTGGCATATATACAATAAACAATTTTAACGGTACATTTTTAATCTTTACCAGTTCTACATTTCTAAGGCTATAATAAACGTCCTTGTCACTCATTTTTCCAATAGAGGACCTCACCTTATGATAAACTTTGCTTTCTGGCACAAAAAGGACCTTCCAGCCCGCAAGATGAGCCCTGAAACATAGATCTACATCTTCATGAATAAGGAAAAAATCTTCGTCAAAGAACCCTATTTCATCAAGTAATTTTTTTCTATAGATTGTAGCGCATCCACAAGCACCAAAGACATATTCCATATAATTATATTGTTTAATGTCTTTTCCTTCACCTCTGTTGAACCCTTTCAATGTCGCTGGCATTCCAATCCCTGCACTATCGATATGCTTACCATCATAGGTAAGTATTTTTGATGCGCATACCCCTATTTCCATATTATTTTCCATTTCTGTCACTAACTTCTGAAGCCATTGATTATCTGCTTTAGCATCTGGATTAAGGAGGGCAACATATCTACAATATTGTGAAATGTACTTCAAGGCAAGATTGTTTCCTCCTGCAAAACCTAAATTTTCCTCGTGGTATATTGTCTTTATGGGAAAATGCAAATAGGATTTCATAGATTCTATAATCGGGACAGTACCGTCTTTGGAGTCGTTGTCAATAAGTATCACTTCAAAATTCTTAAAGATTTGGTTATCCAGCGAAGACAGGCATTCCTTTATAGTTTCTGACGAGTTATAGGCAACAATAAGCACAGAGACTGTAATGTTCATATCTTTATAAGGAAATCTTCTCTGGAGAATGTGGGGCTTGGATTTTAGTATAGGCCTCCCTTCTCAGGTACGCCACGTCAAAAATTGACAAGAGATCTTTAGACTACCGCCTTTAATTTCATACCGAGTTTTAAAAACACGTCTTTTTCACTTATCCATTGATACTTTTAAGTGTGTCTCTAAGGCAATTTATTTTCATCAAATATCGATATGCGACAACCATATTAACATCAATATAACATCTTGAATTTGTCATATTCTTATAGAAAAATCCTCCCTTTCTCGGGTTAAATTTGGGTTATAGTAAGGATCATTATCCAATACCATGCCCCATTTGTCTTTCATATATTTTATTTCCCTGGAAAATCTTGCCCGTCTTTCATCAGTATCTTCCTGTCCCCTCGATGTAAATTCATGGTGATAAAGCTCGGCAAAAGGAGTCCAGACGATTAAATAGCCGGCACCCCGCAGCCTCAAACAGAAGTCCACATCATTAAATGCTATAGCAAGCCTCTCATTAAATCCACCTACCTCATTAAAAACCCTTCTCTTAGTCATAAGACAGGCAGCGGTTACTGCGCTTAGATTCTGGACTATCGATAACCGCTTCATATAGCCCGGAGAATGACGCGGAAAGCCCCTGTGTGAATGGCCGGCCACTCCCCCTAAACCAAGAATTACTCCACCGTGCTGAATGGTCTCATTAGGGTAGATTAGCTTAGCACCCACAGCACCGACATCACCTCTCAGGCACAGCATTAACATTTCCTCGATCCACCGATCAGTAATTACTTCTGTATCGTTGTTTAGAAAAATTAAATAGTCACCCTTACTGTTCTCAACTGCATAATTATTAGCGGAAGAATAATTAAAAGGTCTGTCCCATTCTACGACACACACATTTTGACGACATTTTTTAAGTTCAACGTAATAGTCAAATAGTTTCTGATCTTGGCTACGATTTTCAATAATTACGATTTCATAATTTTCATAAGTGCTTTTTTGTACAATGGACGAAACACATCTTTGCAATTCGTCCAGGTGCTCCCTATTAGGAATGATGATGGAAATAAGAGGATGAGAATGAACTTTGTAGTTTATTTTAAACGAATTCATTGACTCGATTACCTCTCCCTTGAGACCAATCCTTTCCAAGTGCTGATGGATAAATAGCTTATTTCTCTGGGTTGTCTTAAGCTCACTATCATAATTTCCACACAGCGTAAATAGCTGGCCTCTTTGTCTCCTATTCAATAAATCTTTCAATAACGCAATAAGCTGTGCTACGTTATTTTCCCATTTAAATGAATTATGAACATAATTCTTGCAAATCTGTGCACACCATTTTCTATAGACTGAATCCTCATATAGAGCAATAATTTGACTCTTAACTTCATCAACCGTTGCATAGTGGAACGGGCATACCTCGGGATGCGCACCCGTCGATAGGGCAATAGTAGGCACGCCCAAATACTGGGCTTCCACAAGGGGCAAATTAAAACCTTCCCAGAGGCTAGGGGAAAAGAAAAGGTCACTATTAATCAATATGTCTCTTTTAAGATCCTCATCCACATTGTTCAGGACGGATATCTCATTATTTTCTAATTCCTTCTTAACCATATCTCCGCCTAGAGCCAGCCCACCTACCAATAAAAAAGTAAATTTGCCGTCTGGCATCGCATGTTTTAACCTTTTCTTTAGCTCTATCAATATGTCAAACCCTTTGTACCTCGCTTCTCCTTCACCTATGCGTGATAAAGATGTAATGACAAAACTACCCGGTTTCGCGATTTCATTGACCTGGTCTTTCCGTCCGCTTTCCTTTAATTCAATGTGATCGGCACCAGGATAATGGACAACAGAGGATTTGAAGCCTGAATACTTCTTAATAAATTCCGATATGCAGACGTGCGCATGGTATTCCGGAAACCATGCTGAATATTTTTTAATATCTACTTCCTCTCTTATTTTACGTTCAATACCGTCCCAGAGAAAGGGAAACGGCTCGCCGGTATCATAGGCAATTTTTATAGTATCAATACTCGTAATATTTGCTATATGCTCGAAATAAGGCGGGGTATATACTATAGTAAAATCAGGTTTGAAGTTTATCATCACGTCTTTTACGTCACTGTAATCCTTGCCGATTTTAATAATTTCCAGATCAGTATTCTGGCAATCATATCCCCTTACATCCGGCATATCCGGAGTAGCTACGCAGACATGGTAATGATTATTCAGCAGCCCCTCAATGTGTTTTCTTGCAATTAAGCCCACACCCCAACCTAATTGAAACACATATGAGAAGAGAACAGCTTTCATAGGTCCCCTACTTAATCCAACTCTTAAATTCCTTATTCAATTCCGTACCTAAAACAGCGGCATTAAGAAAACCCCTCCATTTCCATAAGAAATATTCCCTATCATCCGGGTTCTCACTGCCTTTAGGCCTGGTACCGT
>JAJRAP010000183.1 GCA_028679855.1 Candidatus Methanoperedens sp. | reverse complement strand
TTTTATCTGCTCTATCCTTTCATCAGAGATGCCTACGTTAGGTCTCGGAAGGCCGCCTATGTAGAAGCATCGGTCAAGAACTGCAAGCGCCTCGTACCCGAACTGCTTATGTATATCTCTGTCTTCAACGATGATGGGATTCATGTACTCCTCAAATCCCAGGCGCATGTATGCATCGCGAAGACGCTGGATAGTATCAAAAACAGGATGGGGTTTGCCATATTTCAGTGAAACGCGCGGGTATTGTTCATTGATGCCAGGTTTAGCAACGTATTTCTTTCCTTCATTCCAGGCTGCGTCAAAATCAGCCTTTGTCGCAACTTTGATTTCATCAGGATTGAATTTCATGTTTTTATGAACCCGCCCTTCATCATCTGGTCAACAAGCACGAGCGCAACCATCGCCTCAGCCACAGGTACGATACGCGGTGGGATGGATGGGTCATGTCGTCCCTGAATTTTTATTCTTGTATCTTTCATTTTGCTCATATCCACGGTATGCTGTTCTTTTGAGATGGAGGGCGTAGGTTTCACTGCGATCCTGCAAACTATCGGCTCACCGCTACTTATCCCGCCAAGAACACCGCCTGCGTTATTGGTGATCGCATGTATCTTTCCGTCTCTAATTGCAAAAGGGTCATTCATCCTGCTACCCTTCATTGATGCAGAGCTAAACCCTGCCCCTATCTCAACACCTTTCACCGCACCGATGCTCATCAATGCCTTCGCAAACTCGGCGCTCAACTTATCAAAAACCGGTTCGCCCACTCCTGCGGGGACACCGATGCCGATTATCTCCACTATGCCTCCTAAGCTATCGCCTTCGCTTCTGGCGACGCGTATCCTGGCTTCCATTTCCACAGCCGCATCAAGATCGGCGCACCTGACAGGGTTTTTTTCCGTATTTTCACGGATCTCTTCTGTACTTGAAGCTTTTGCTTTGATGCCTCCCAGTTCCACCACATGACCGAGAATTTCAATATTATTAAGTGCCAGGATCTTTTTTGCAACTGCGCCAGCGGCGACCCTTCCAATAGTCTCTCGCGCTGATGACCTGCCGCCTCCACGCCAGTCCCGGAAGCCGTATTTCATCTCATACGTCAGGTCAGCATGCCCCGGGCGCGGAATATTGCGCAGATTTTCATACTTGCTTGAATCAACATCCTTGTTCCTGACCAGAATGGATATGGGCATGCCGGTTGTTTTTCCAGAAAAGACCCCTGAAAGGATCTCTGGCGTATCTTCTTCCTTTCTCTGCGTGGTTATATCGCTCTGTCCCGGACGGCGTCGGTTCAAATCTTTCTGAATATCTGCTTCTTCAAGCGGGATACCGGAAGGGCAGCCGTCAATGACAACACCTATTGCAGCGCCATGGCTCTCGCCCCACGTTGTTATCCGAAAGAGTGTTCCAAAGGTATTTCCTGACATGCTCTGTTATTTAGTCTGAGCGTTTATATAACTTCTTTGAATATTGCAGTTATGATAGATATATATGTTGACCCGGAAAAATGCACTGGATGCGGGGAATGCATCAGGGTTTGTCCAAAAGGTCCCAGGATATACAGGATCGTAGAAAAAAATGGAAGGAAGGCGGCAGAAGTCCTGGACAGAAGCTTTTGCATTGGATGCACGACGTGCGTTGCTGCCTGCAAACCAGGAGCGATACGGCTTGTACGGAACTGGTAAGAATCAATCCTCTAATCTGACCACTGGCTTATCATCAATAAATATTGATTCCACAGGCAGCCGCTCACACAACCGTTTCATCGCAGGAGCTTCCGTGGCGTAATGGCTGGCATCAAACAGGCATAGCCTCCCCCCCGCGTACCGTATGGCATCATGCCTCAGTTCTCCTGATACAAGAGCATCGGCACCTTGCTCAAGGGCGATATCAATATACTCCCTGCGAAAGCCGCTCCCACCGATCACTATGACCTTTTTGATCCCGGAGTAACCGATATACTGGACATGGGTATCCAGTTTCTCCGAAATAAGAGTGGCAAAATCCTTCGCCTTCATCGGCTCTATCTCACCGACCCTTCCAAGTGCAAGTGGTGTGATATTCCTTAATCCCAGCAATCCGGCGAGCACATCATTTACTCCACCTTCGACTTTATCGTAATTCGTATGCATGGTATAGATGGATATATCGTTATCAATGGCGATCTTCAGCGTGTCAGAAAGCTGTTTTGAAATGAGATTTACCGGGTCGAATATCAGCGTGTGATGGGTTACCAATAGATTTGCACCCTGGCATGCTGCTTCTTTTAAAACATGATCTGTAGGGTCAAGCGAAACCGCGATTTTTCTGACTTTGGCGGCTCGGTCAAGCACGAGACCTATCCTGCCTGCGTCAAAGTCCTCAGCCAGTTCAGGAGGTGCGATGGATTCAAGGATGGGGATGAGCTCTTTGAGATTCATGGTACTACTTATTTTAAGTATTTTTACCTAATATATTATCCAAATAGTGAACAATATACTTAGTGTTAGTGTCCACAGACATGTTGGGGTAAATTTATAATCGCATCATTCATAGTTTTAAAAGGACTTCTATAGCCAAGTGATGAGTGTGGTCTATTGTTGTATCTAAATTTTGAGTCTATCAAAACATCTTTAAACTTATCCCAATTAGCCTTACCCACAGGGCTTACCATTTCCTCCGAAGTCACCTGCACCAGATGATATTTAGAATCCCCGCTATTTTAATCTGGCGGTATATCTGAAAATGGACTACCATCTCAGCGTTTTCTGCCATGCCTCTTTGAGTTCTTCGATCCCCGCGCTCAACACTACCTTTTCCCCGTCCATGACAGTAAAATTCTGCCTGGCTGTAACTTTGCCCACATCAGCGAACACATTACCTTTCATGAACTCCTCGAACCTCTTTACATTAGCTGGCTCAACCGTCACAACGAACCTGCTCTGGGATTCCGAGAACATTATCGTGTCCGCGCGCTTGATATTCTCAACTGGGACTTTAGTCAATTCAATGGTCATACCGAAGTTTCCCGAAAACGCGCTCTCAGCAAGCGCAACACCCATACCGCCATCAGAGCAGTCATGGCATGAAGCCACAGTGCCTTCCTTGATGACTTTTTCAAGAGCGGAATAAAGTTTTCTTGCTGAACCGGCATTCACTTTTGGCACATCGTTCCCAATAAACCCGAGCGATGCAAAATATTCAGAGCCGCCGAGTTCATCTCTTGTCATCCCGAGCACGTAAACCCTGTCATCAGGTCTTTTTACATCCATGGTCACAGCCTTCCTTACGTCCTCGATCTTCCCGATCGTTGAGAAAAGTACAGTTGGGGGGATGGAGATCTTGCGCCCTCCTATATGGTAGTCGTTTTTCATGCTGTCCTTTCCTGATATGCAGGGAACCTCGTAGACTTTCGTATAATCGTAAAGCGCCATGTTCGCCCGCACAAGCTGCGCCAGTTTGAACTCGCCATCAGGGTTCTTATCGGATTTAACAGGGTCGCACCAGCAGAAATTATCAAGACCAGCAAGATGGTCAAACGAGCCCCCAACTGCCATATGATTCCTTACAGCTTCATCGATAGCGCAAGCTGTCATGTGATAAGTGTCAATGTCGCCGTACCTCGGACAGATGCCGTTCGCCACCACAACGCCTTCCATGCTGTCAAGCAGGGGACGAATTACTGCAGCGTCGCTTGGACCATCTCCTGTTAGCGGCTTTACGACCGATCCAGCCTGTACTTCGTGGTCATATTGCCGGATGACATATTCTTTAGAACAGATATTCAAACGCGATAGGAGGTTTTTCAGGGCATCGGTCAGGTCCACTACTCCCAGCACCGGCTCTTCGAACTTCCGGGTTACCCAGCGCGCATTGAGCTTCATGGCAGGAAGCCCGCCGTGCAAAAATTCCATATCTATATAAGCCACAGTCTTTCCACTGTACATTGCATGGAATTTGCCGCTGTCAGTAAATGTCCCGATGACTGTCGCTTCAACATCCCTTGTTCTTGCAAGCTCCAGGAATTCATCGATAGTATCAGGCGATACCGCAAGTGTCATCCGCTCCTGCGACTCTGAGACCAGGATCTCCCAGGGGTCAAGACCAGGATATTTCAACGGACATTTCTCAAGCTCGATAAGACATCCTCCTGACAACTGCGCCATCTCGCCAACTGATGAAGACAGACCGCCGGCGCCATTGTCAGTGATGGCATTGTAAAGCCCCTTATCTCTTGCCTCAAGCAGGATATCCATCATCTTTTTCTGGGTAAAAGGGTCTCCTATCTGGACCGCGGTCACCGGGGAATTCCCGTCAAGTTCAAGTGATGAGAATGTAGCTCCGTGTATGCCATCTTTCCCGATACGCCCTCCGGTCATCACAATGAGGTCGCCTGGAAATATTTTCTTGATATGCGAGAGCTTTCCGTTAATTGTAGAGGGCATTATCCCGCCCGTCCCGCAATAGACCAGCGGTTTGCCCAGGTACCTTTCATCAAATACGATGCACCCATTCACTGTCGGGATGCCGCTTTTGTTACCACCATGTTCAACGCCCCGGCGCACACCTTCAAATATCCTCTTGGGGTGAAAGAGCCTCGGGGGAAGGGGTTTATCATAGAATGGAGAGGCAAAGCAAAAGACATCAGTATTAAATATCAATCTCGCGCCCATGCCTGTGCCAAGCGGGTCGCGGTTCACGCCCACGATCCCTGTAATTGCCCCGCCATACGGGTCAAGGGCAGAAGGAGTGTTGTGCGTCTCAACTTTCATCACAAGGTTGTACTCATCATTGAACTTTATCACGCCTGCGTTATCAGTAAAAACAGATACAAGCCAGGGTTTATTGATCTCTCGGGTCGCCCGCTTTATATATGAACTGAAAAGCGAGTTTATTGTTTTTGTTCCACCATCATCCGCATAGGTTATCTGGCTGTTGAATATCTTATGTTTGCAGTGTTCAGACCAGGTCTGTGCAAGCACCTCTATTTCAACATCCGTTGGCATCGTCATGCCAGTTTTTTCTCTTTCTGGCATCTTTTTCGCAAAATAATCGCGGATCACCTTCAACTCAGAAATGTCAAGAGCAAAAAGCCGCTGCCTGCTGAGTTCTTTAAGTTCATTATCGCTTATGTCAAGGTCGGTCATCGTTACTGACGGGCTGTGTTTTCCAGTGACAACAGGAAGCGGGAGAAGTATGCCTTTTTCTTTATCAAATTCCCCAAAGCTTATTATTTCCCACCTTTCGATGAGCGAATTTGCAAGAAGCCCACCCGCGATGTTACTTGCATCTTCTTTTGTGATGTCCCCGCTGATAAGATACTGTCTTGAAAAATAGACCCCATGGATGCTTGTTTTCAGGACGTCTTCTGATGCTTTTTTTGCTGTCGCTCCCACGTTATCTGTTACTCCGGGTCTATAGCCCACCTCTATCAGCCATGAAAAATCAGAAGCAAGGGGCTTGTCGGAGAACACCTGTATAACAGGGTCGGCAAAAACTTTTTCTCCGATAAGCTTCACCTGTCCGGTAGAAAGAGCAGAATCAAATGTATAGATCTCAATAGTTCTCACGGAATCAATATTAATACTGAGGTCTTCCCTTATCCTTTTTTTGATGCTTTCACCCAGCGCATCTCTCATTCCTTTTTTAAAACCGACTTCTATCCTGATGACCATTGTTCATTCACTGGAATCTTATTAAAGGCGGCAGGATATAAAATAATATGCAATTACTTGAAATATGAGCGTTTGGGATTTCCCACCCCCCAACCCGCTGATACGATATCTCCCCAATATCTATTTTATCGCATATGAAAAACATATAGTAGCACGGTTAAATAATCAGTTACTATTATAGTAACATTAAAGTAGTACCGGGTAGTATTTATTTTAATTAAGCATGATAGTCAGAAAAAATATTACACTTGAAAATACCCACCTCAAGAAACTTGAACCCCTTATCAATAAACATGAGGGAAATCTGAGCGCAGCTATCAGGGATTCGATCGATATGACCGACGTTGTATTATTTAAATACGGTACTATCGAAAAAGCAATAACAAACATTACCACTGAAACGAAAAAACTGACAGGACATGAGCAATCAATAGAGTCAGGAAAAAATGTGCTTATCGCCAGCCCGGTATTCCAGTGGATGCTAAAATGGACGAAAGGAATACCACTAGATCATGAAATAATTGACGAATTGCTTGACCCGTTAAAGATCAAAACCATATCTGAACTTGATAAGCATGTCAATGCCATCAGTCGTGAATCTGGCTGGAACTGCGAAGTATCCATATTCTGTATGGATAACATGGATCCTGAAACCGCAACCGTGGCGGTCACTGGAAATAATGAACTTTACCGGGATTT
>JAJRAP010000182.1 GCA_028679855.1 Candidatus Methanoperedens sp. | reverse complement strand
TAATCAATTTTTTATGTAAATATACACGATTATGATTGTTAATAAAATATTTATGCTTCAAAGATGTAAAATATGAAACATAAGATCATCTCAGGCATATCTCAGAAGTGGAAAATAAATGACTCCAAAAGAAACGATGCATGAAGCCATCAAAGAATATCTCAAAAAGAATGAGAGTGAGATAATGAAGGTTTCATGATTTTTATCTGTACTCAAACTCCCTTTTTGCCTTCATCAGATCCCCGATCTTCGTGGATGTAAGAAGCTCAAAGACGATAAGCATCAAGAAAAAGAATAAAAGATTAAAAGCCACAGCGGGTGCGCCTTTATACACCGCAATCATAGAAGCAATTATAGGCGCGGCGACAGTCCCCAGAACACCAGACAGGTGCATGAGCGCTCTTTGTTTTCCCGAAGCCTTCAGATATGAAATATGATCTATCCTCAGCGTGGGCTCTATCTTCGCAGGTCCGTTGAGGTAATAATGCGTGAACCTGATCCCGAAAAAAGCGCCAGTTAAATAATGTGCAAGCGGGTGCAGGGTGGTCATCAGCACAAGTGCGCTTATGTAGAGCATCCAGTCCGAATCTATCATGAAAACCATGAAGAGAACCGTGATCGTGGCAGCACCTTCGAGCAGATTCCCCAGAGGCATGTTAATGGTGAACCGTACCCTTTCATTAAACCTTTTCCGGCTGAGTTCTTCGATATCTTCCAGCATCCTGTCATCGTTGATCTTTTCTCTCTTTATGCTTTCGATAATTCCCTTGAATACCTTCCCGCTGTAGTCTTTTTTAATGCTGTTGAGTTTCTCTTTTAATTCATCATGCACCATATCCCTTTCTCAGGTGTTCGCAGTGCCCTGCCACGATCTTCTCAAGTTTCCCTTCGCTCGTTTCCAGTATCAGCGCGCCTTCGCTGTCCACTCCGATAGCCTCGCCGTACATAATGCGCGACTGCGTTGTGATCTTCACCCACTCGCCTATGGTAGCTGACATGTTTCTCCATTCTTCCAGTATGGATGAGAAACCCTCTTTCTGGAATTTCATGTAAAGAGACTCAAGCTCGGAAAGTAGCCTCTGCACGAACTCAACACGGTTTATATCAAAGCCCAGTTCGTTCTTAAGCGATGTGGAACTGTCCCTGACCTCCTCAGGAAATGTTTCTGTATCCACATTTGCATCAATTCCCACACCAACCACTACATACTGAATGGAGTCCATTTCAGCCCCTATCTCGGTTAGAATGCCGCATACTTTCTTTCCATTAATCAGCACATCATTTGGCCATTTTATTTTTGCAGGAAGTCCAATGTTGCGGATGGTCTTTGCAACAGCAACGCCTGCAAGAAGCGTAATTCTCGGAGCGTGCAGCGGCTGCATCCTGGGTTTTAGCACAACGGAAAGCCATATTCCACCTTCAGGGGAGATCCATTTGCGCCCCATCCGTCCCCGCCCTCCTGTTTGGGATTCTGCTATGACCACTGTCCCTTCATCGACAGAGCCTGCCATATCACGCGCCAGTATATTAGTGCTCTCTGTCTCTTTGAAATAGTGGATATTCTTCCCCATCATGCTGGTTTTAAGCCCTGCTTTTATTTCTGCCGGGGCAAGTACGTCTGGCGAGCCCACGAGCGTGTACCCCTCTTTTGTTGACGATAACATATTTTCCTCTGTTCAATATTAGATTCTCAAGTATCTTATCTTTTATCGTACCTGTTTTTCCTTTTATCTTCATTTCCTCTCACTGGCGCGAATATAAGCCCCGACAGCAGTGGTTATCGCTGCCACCTTTTTATCCTCAACGCCAAGTGCAGAAGCAAGAGTGGCCCCCTTCTCCTTTTCGGACTCGATCACCTTTTCCACCTCTGCAATGATGTTGTGGTCATCGATGAAATGTGTGGTAAGCTCACCTCTCCTGAAATATTCATTGTTCATAACAGCTTTGTGAAAGGGTATGTTCGTGGTCACACCAACGATTATGTATTCGTATAAAGCACGCTTCATTCGTTCTATCGCTTCATTCCTGTCCCTGCCCCATACTGTAAGTTTTGAGATGAGAGAATCGTAGTAAGGCGTGATAGTAAACCCTGTATGGACTCCGCTGTCAACGCGCACTCCTGGGCCACCTGAAGAGCGGTATCTGCGCAGCTTTCCGGGCGAAGGGGTGAAATTGTTGAGCGGATCTTCCGCGTTCAACCTGCATTCGATAGCCCACCCCGTCTGCTTGATATCTTTCTGCTCATAGCTCAACTTTTCACCTGCCGCAATCCTCAACTGCTCCTTGGCAAGGTCTACGCCGGTCACAACTTCAGTGATCGGATGCTCTACCTGAAGCCTTGTGTTCATTTCAAGGAAGTAATACTTCCCCTTTGAATAAAGGAACTCGATGGTTCCTGCATTAGTATAATTGATGGCTGCGGCAGCTTTTACAGCATCAGAGCCCATCTTTTTTCGCAATTTTGGTGTCATTACGGGAGATGGTGATTCCTCTATGAGTTTCTGATGCCTCCTCTGTATCGAACATTCACGGTCTCCTACGTGTATGATATTTCCATATGAATCTGCAAGTATCTGGAACTCGATATGCCGCGGCTCTTCAAGATATTTCTCTATGAATACTGTTGAGTCGCTAAATGATGATTTTGCCACCCTCTGGGCTGACTCGATCGAAGGTACAAGCTCTTCCTCTTTCCTCACGACCTTCATGCCGATACCACCTCCGCCAGCAGATGCTTTTACAATAACCGGATAACCTATACTGGCGGCTATATCTCT
>JAJRAP010000181.1 GCA_028679855.1 Candidatus Methanoperedens sp. | reverse complement strand
TGGCATATTAAATACGATGAACATTTATGATCTTGATGATAGGTTGATAAAATTTGGAAGTTGAACTCTTAGTGGTGGCAATTAAACTGGTAATCTAAATTAAATACCCGAAAGTCATGTATAATAACCTTACTCTCTTCCAATCCTACGGTCAATTATTGTATATGTGCCAAGACGTGCGCCCCACTCCCAGGCGCGCCGCCTTCGGTGCGGCTTCCAGCCGCATCCCTGATGGGACGACGCGCCAGGGAGTGAGGAGAGGTTGAGCGATAACACGCCGGACAACGTGCGCGTAATCGCGGTTTTCTATTCGTAATAATGGTTGAAGTTGCTCACGTAATTTACTTGCATCGGGATCGTTGCGACAGCGCACTTCATAAGCGGTTGAAGTTGTTCACTGATTTGCCATCCACGACGACGATTTGTGATAAGGACGAGATATTCATCACTCTTAACGGACGGGTAGCCCCGCGCGGCGGGGTCTAATTGCTTCGTTTTTCTATTCTATGACACGTTGAAACTTCTGATAATTTTAGACAACGAACTAATGCGAACTGATACCAACTCGTGAGTTAGTTGTGAGTTCGTTTCAGTTAGTTGTTTTTTATCATATGTTCGGCGGAGAACTATAAGCCGTTACCCTTGTGCCAGCTCTGCCTTCTATTGCTTGCAGCGCTTTATCAAGGCTTGAAATGATCGCATGTTTTCCACCTGATCTTACGAACCGCACCGCAGCGAGCACCTTAGGCTCCATGCTGCCCTTCCCGAAATGCCCTTCTCCTATATACTGATCTGCCTCGCTAACTGTCATTTCATCAATATCAACTTGATTCTCTTTCCCGTAAAAAAGCGCAGCTTTCTCTACATCTGTAAGTATGAGAAAGGTCTCTGCTCCCACTGCATTAGCAAGCAGACTGCCTGTCAGGTCTTTGTCAACCACTGCTTCAACACCTGTCAGGATATCATTTTTCCTGATAACAGGTATCCCTCCCCCGCCTGCGGCAATGACTATAATACCGGCATTAACAAGATTTTTGATCGGTTCTTCCTCTACTATCTTTTTCGGCATGGGCGAAGCAACCACGCGCCTGTACCCTTTTTTATCCATGATCATCCGTATTCCACTCTCTATCATCTTGCGAGCTTTGAATTCAGGATAGTACAGACCTATTGGCTTTGTGGGATTTTCAAAAGACGCACAAGAATCATCCACAAGCACCTGCGTCAATAGTGTCACGACCTGTTTGTTCATCCCTTTCTCTTTCAACCTGTTGTCAATGGACTGCTGGAGCAAATACCCGATAAGTCCCTGCGTCTGCGCCCCGCACACGTCAAGGGGCTGAGGGTGAACAAGACCGCACTCCTCCTGCATCGCCAGGATGTTCCCAATCTGTGGCCCGTTACCGTGCGTGAGGATGACATCATAACCTTTCTGGATGATCTCAACTATCTCCCCTGAAGTATTGTCTATCAGTCTCTGCTGCTCCTGCGGATTTCCCTTTTCCGGGTTAAGTATCGCATTCCCACCTATAGCGATCACGATGGTGTCCATATTAATTAATATTGTCGCCATATATATTAAATTACATCTTCGTTTTTCATGCGCAGGTAAAATTAAAATATGACAAAGACAGATACAATGTATGGAAAAACTTGACGTCAGGGGCAAAATATGTCCCTTCCCGCTTTTTTATGCAAAACGAAAGATAACGGAAATGAAGCCAGGAGAAGAGCTTGAGATCATTGCGGATGATTCAACAGCAAAAGAGACCATCCAGAAATGGAGCAGGCTCCATAATCATGAAATATTAAAAATAGAAGATGAAAAGAGTTATTTCAGGATAATATTAAAGAAGAGGGAATAAAGATCACCCGTTCTTCTTCTCCTCTTCAAGTTTCTTTTGCCACTCAATGAAATTGCAATGAGGGCATCCGATATCCCAGGGACGTTTCCCTTTAGTTACTATCTTGATGAAATAAAGACCGTGCGGTTCACACTGCTTATCAGTGACCACTATTTGCCCGGACTTCGGAAGGGGAAGGGAAAAATCACACTTTGGATATCCTGAACATCCGATAAACCGTGAGCCTTTCCTGGATTTCCTTATTATCAGGTCTGATGAGCACTTCTTGCACGTCCCGATAATGCGGTCTTCGTAAAGGCCGTTCCTCAGGGATTCACTTATCAGTTCTTTATTCCTGTCCATGTCCTTGAAAACCCCGCCAAGCATCTCCCTGGATTCCTGGATCACGAAATCCTCTGTGATCTTGCCTTCTGATATCTCATCCATATCCTTCTCAAGTTTGCCTGTCATCTCAGGCTTTGTGATGGTATTTGCGTACTTCTCAAGCGCTTCGATCACAGCATATGCTGTTCTTGTAGGCTGGAGGGGATTACCCACAACATAAGCTCTTGAGTACAGTTTTGAGATTATTTCATGGCGCGTGGATTTAGTGCCCAGCCCCATATCTTCCATTATTTTGATCAGATGTCCCTGCCCGTATCTTGAAGGAGGCTGCGTTTCTTTCCCTGCAAGGTTCGTTTCTTTGACCGTCAGAACCTGTCCTTCGTTAAGCTGAGGAAGGAGCCTGTCCTCGGGGACATTATATGAATAATACCATCGCCATCCCGGCTCAATCATCCTTGCGCCGTTCGCTCCAAAATCTTCACCGCTTATATCCACTGTCACTGCCATGGTCTCCCACTTTGTTTCACCTGCAAACGTCGCAAAGAAACGGCGGACGACAATTTCGTATATTTTCCACTCATCTTCCCTGAGTTCGCTTCGTTTAGCAGGAGTTGCCGGGTGTATTGGCGGGTGGTCAGTGGTCTCTTTCTTGCCTCTTGTGGGCGTCAGGTTCCCTGTGAGGAGCTTCTGTGCATACTCGTGGAATTCCGTGTTCAAAAATGATGCCATAATGCCTTTGGTATCAAGCGTGGCAGGATAAACAGTATTGTCGGTACGCGGGTACGATATAAAACCGTTGACATACAGATACTCTGCTATCCGCATGGCATTTGCTGGAGATACCCCTAAAGCGCTTGCGGCTCTCAGGAACTCTGTTGTATTGAATGGAGTGGGGGGTTTCTCGCTTCGTTTTCCTGTTTCGATGCTTTTGACGATTCCTGTCTTTCCGAGCTTTGCATGGACCTCTTCAGCTTCAGCTTTGTCCAGGAACCTTCCTTTCTTATGCTGTGCCTCGAATTCCCCGCCGTTTGCCAGTATCGCATAGATTTCCCAGTATGGTACAGGTACGAAAATATCCCTTTCTTTTTCCCTGTTTACCAGTATGGCAAGGGTTGGTGACTGTACGCGTCCCACAGAAAGGAACTTGTCCCCGAGCCTTCCTGAACTGAGTGAGACAAAACGGGTCAGTACTGCGCCCCATACCAGGTCTATGACCTGACGGGATTCACCTGCTGCAGCGAGGTTAAAATCGATCTTCGTAGGAGACGCAAATGCCTGCTTTATCTCTGCAGGGGTTATAGTGCTGTAATGAACCCGATCTGCTGGAACGTCAGGATTTATCTTCTGTATCACCTTCAGCGCCTCAACACCGATAAGCTCGCCTTCCCTGTCGTAGTCGGTGGCAATGGTAAGATGCTTTGCTTCTTTTCCGAGCTTTCGAAGCGCAGTGACTATATTAGCATGCGTGGGTGAAGTGTGTATCTGAGCATAGATAAGTTCCTTCAGGTCTGTCTTTTGCCAGTTATTATACTCTTTCGGGAAATCCACTTCGACGATATGCCCGGATAGACCTATCACCGCTGTTTCGTCGTATTTATAAGTATCAACGCCGCTTATCCTCTCTTTCTTCGGTTTCTTTTCGGACAGTATAGCCGCGATTCTCTTCGCTGTGTCATGCTTCTCTGTAATGATTAG
>JAJRAP010000180.1 GCA_028679855.1 Candidatus Methanoperedens sp. | reverse complement strand
GATAATGTCCAGCTTGAAATGACAAAAGACCAGTTGATAGAGCTTAAATCCGGAGAAGCTAAGTCCCTGTTCTCGCTTGATTATCTAACTGATATAAGCAAGATAGCAGGAAAAACCCCGGAAGTAATGATCGATGTTGGAAGGGATTATCCTCTGAAGATAAGATTCAAGATCGCAGAGGGGCATGGTGATGTCAGTTACATGCTGGCTCCAAGGGTCGAATCTGAATAGGACATGGATGTTTTCGGTTTTGCTCAATTTCCTTATATTAGCGGGGCGTTAAAATATGTAGAAGCCCTTGATTTCAAGCTTGATGAACTATTTTTCGACAGGGCGTTCGCACAGGTAAGAGAGCGGGGAAAAGAGCGCGTTCTTTCAACGATCGGGGAAGGGATAAAAAGACTGGTGTGCACGGACACGACAAGTGCTGAAAAGGAATTGCTCTCATATCCTGTTGCCAGGATACTTGTCTCATGCATCAATGACAGTTACCTTCTCAAGCGGTATGCACTTGCTGAAGCAAAATCTTCCTATGATTTATTAAAGAAACTTTCGGATATTGATCTTAAGGATTTTGCAGAAGAGTTCAATATCGCGTCAAAGATCGATGAGCGTGAGTATGTTATTCATTTTACGGATTATATCCGCCATGCAAGCGCTATTCATGAACACGAATGGAAGCTGATAAACAGGAAAATGGATCATGGGTGGGTGCATCTCTCAAAGGAAAAATTTTCTCGCATTATTGAAGATGCCATAAGGAAGAGGATCGAATCAGGGATGCCGCTTGATGTGCCCCCTGATATATGCACGGCTCTTGAGGAACAACTGACGGAAATACGTGAGGCACTTAGCGCGCGCAAATCCGAGTTCAGCAAGGGTGAGTTCAGTGAAATAATGCCTGACTGTTTCCCACCTTGCATGGCACATGCTCTCTCCGGGGTACAGACCGGTGTGAACCTTTCTCATTCGATGAGGTTTGCCCTCACCTCATTTCTGCTGAATATAGGGATGAATGTTGAAGGGATCATCGGACTGTTCCGGGTATCTCCTGATTTCGATGAGGAGCGAACGCGATACCAGGTAATGCACATACATGGTGCCACGGGAACTGTCTATAAATCGCCCTCCTGCGATACTATGGTCACTTACGGGAACTGCATAGGCAAAGAACCCCTGTGCGAGAGGATCTCACACCCCCTGGGTTATTACAGGAAAAAAGCATGGATCCTTACAAAGAACGGCCCCCCAAAAGAAGTAATTGACAAAACATATATCCAGAAAGAATGATTAATATAGCTCCAGATGGGCAAAAGATTGAATTTCTGGAAACAGAGGGCTTTTAAAAATCTAGTTTCGAAACAGGGTGAGAGGCTCATAATCTATACCAGGAACAACCCCGATTCAGACTCGCTTGCAAGCTCTCTTGCTCTTAAGCGCATTGCAGAACATTACAGCATGGATGCTACTATATACTATACCGGCACTATACAGAACAAAACTATTATGAACATTCTCGGTGACGACGTGACGAAAACGCCAGCGATTTCACAGTCCCATAAAGAAATAGCTTTTGTTGACCTTTTGCCCACAGAGTTGACAGGAGAGAAATGTACTCCCACCATAGTGATCGGTCACACTCTGGGTAATACGGAAAAAATACGATGCAAATATCAGGATATCCGTACCACTGATACCACCTCCAGCATCATGATAGAATATTTAAAGACGTTTGGTGTGGCGATAGACAAGCGGCTGGCAACTCTCCTCCTATTTGCCATCAGGGAAAAGACCAGTACCCTTGTAACGAAATTTACGCTTGAAGACATCGAAGCATATTGGTATATCCACAGGTACATAGACATGGAACTGCTGAACAGTCTTGAACATCCTTCAGTAAAGCTTGAAACTTTCGAAGATCTATCTCGCGCGATCGCCAATAAAATAATAAAAGGAGCGTCCCTGTTTACCAATGTTGGTTTTGTGAAGGATACAACTACTCTACCCAAGGTCTGCAAATACATGCTTGATATTGAAGGGGTATCTACAGCCCTTGTATTTGCGGTGGATGCTACAAAGATATACGTTTATGCTGAATCCAAGAACAAGGAGCTTAATACGAAAAATATCCTCAAAAAGGCCTTCGGCGACTGGGGTGATGTCGCAGGCGGTCCATTCCAGGCTTCAATTTCCATACCACTTGGTGTATTTGGCATCGCTGCAGATGTCGAAACTGCAAAACCGCTTCTCCTTAAATCTATCAGCGATTCGATCTCGTCCCGGTATTTCTACGTCCTTGAAGCCGAATAATGCCTGCCATGGGCGCACATGGTGCATACCCCTTCTGGAGTAATACACCTTTGGCACACTGGTCTTCCACACAACATGCATGTCTCCAGCTTTCCCGGACGCCCACAAATACTGCAAATTCCAGCTACTTCCATACTTCATCAAAAAAAAAATTAAGATGCCTGATATGGAACGTAGAATTCCTCTATTACCCAATATTCAAGATCTTGCATTTCTTTTTTGTCCCCGTTTATCAATACAGGTCGTTTTTGATGGATTTCAGATATTTTTTTATTCATTTATATCAACGGTGCCCTTCGTTACCATCTCCATAAACATGGAGTCGTTATAAGAATTTATAGTTATCGATTTCCTCCCGTAACTACTCTCAGGATGTCCACATCATCACAGGTCAGTTTCTCATCCAGGGGAATGGGAACACCGCTACGAAATACGATAACTATCTCTGGATTGATATGTAGCGAATGCAACAGCTCTTCATAAGTTTCATCAGTGCATACATCCATTACCTGCTCTTTGACTCCACCGGAAAGGATCTTTACCTTCACCTTCACCTTTCTTCCTCAGACAGTTCTTCCAGTTCTCCCCTTACTTTTGTTAAAGCCACAAGATGCTCCTCCATCAATTTG
>JAJRAP010000016.1 GCA_028679855.1 Candidatus Methanoperedens sp. | reverse complement strand
GAAGATCAAGGAAATGGAAGCAATCCTTGATAAAAGGATAAAGATCGCAATGTCGAAAGAGAAAAAGCATGATGAAGAAGCAACGGAAGAGAAGACCGAAATTACATACGAAGAATTCCAGAAACTTGATATCAGGATCGGGAAAATCTTATCCGCAGAGAACATCAAGGGTTCTGATAAACTGCTGAAGCTGGAAGTGGATATCGGGGAGAAGCGCCAGATAGTTGCAGGGATCGCGAAATCACATGATCCCTCAGAGCTTGTGGGGCGGCAGGTCGTGGTGATGGCCAATATGAAGCCTGCAAAGCTCTTCGGAGTGGAATCGCGCGGGATGGTGCTGGCAGCAGATGTTGAGGGAGCGGTGCTGCTGATGCCTGAAAAGAAGGTGAAGGAAGGAACAAAAGTAAGATAAATTTGAAACAATAACATCCTGATGTCATAACTTTTAAATATCTATGATATCATAATGTAATTCATGCAAATAGAAGATCTTGAAAGATTCAATCCCTGGTGGAAAACAGGGCAGATAAGGGAAGGCTGGCTCAGGGAATACAGAAGAAAAACCTATTTCGAGATAGCAAAATATCTGGACAGGAGGCAAATAATTCTTATATGGGGTTTGAGGAGAGTTGGAAAAACGACCCTGATGTTCCAGCTAATTTCAGACCTTCTGAAAAAGACCAGTCCAAAGAACGTGCTGTATTTCTCTTTCGATGAAATAGCCTTTGACCTCAAAGATGTCCTTGAGAGTTATCAGAAGTTCATCCTGAACAGGACATTTGATGAAATGAGACAACCCGTTTATGTATTCCTTGATGAGATACAGAAAATCCCGGACTGGGAGAACGGGCTCAAAACATACTATGACCTGTATCCGAACATCAAATTTTTCACTTCAGGCTCAGCTTCAGTCTCATTACGAAAAAATTCCAGGGAAAGCCTTGCAGGGAGGATACTGGATTTCCTGTTAAAGCCGCTTTCATTTGAAGAATTCCTTGAAATGAACGGCAGGGACGTAAAGAAAATAAAAGAGAATCCTGATATCTGGAAGCGCGAGCTGCTCCCGCTATTTCACAGATATCTTAAATACGGGATGTTCCCCGAGCTTGTTAATGAAGAAGATGAGGAATTCGCACGAAAGTATATACTGAATAATATTATTGAAAGAATAATATACAAAGATCTGCCTGAAGAGTTCGGGATCAAAGACGTGGAGCTCCTTAAAAATCTGATATATCTGCTTGGAAAAAACCCCGGTATGATCGTGAATTACAGGGAAATTTCTAAGAATCTCGGAAAAGACCAGAGGACTGTTGCGAATTACTTTGAATATCTGGAATTCGGGCTGCTGATCAGATTCGTTTTCAACTATCGTGGAAGCCCAATGGCAAGCCTCAGGAAGCTCAAAAAAGTGTATTTGTCCACACCCAATATCGCGTTTGCATTCGATCAGGATATGAACCGGATACTTCCTTTCCTACTGGAAAACATTATCGCCTTTGAAACCGATGCAAAATTCTTTTACAGGAACGGTTTTGAGATAGACTTCGTAATTCCTGAAAATAATGAACTGATAGCAATAGAGGTTAAAAAGACAGAAAAAGATATCAAACAGATAAAAAAATTCAGAGAGGAATTCAAAAGCAGGGTTAAGAAGACAATAATCATTGATATGGAAAAAGAAGGAACTATTGAAGATATAAAGATTATCCCGGCATGGAAATTCCTTTTGCAGTAAAATAAAAGGGGGCTTCTCGGAAACATCGGAGGGGATGGATGCGATGCCGATTGCCCCAATATATAATAGTCTCTCTTTACTAATAAATATTTTCATCATGTTGCCATTTTTTAAATGATAATGCGTTATATGGGCTTTTATGCAGGTAATAAAATTGCAGAATTCCCCATATGATGCCAATGCGTACCTGGTTGATGGACGCATACTTGTGGACGTTGGCATGGACGCGCACGCGATAATCTCCCAGCTTGAAAATATCATAGAACCAGGAAAACTGGAGACCATCGTACTCACTCATTGCCATTACGACCATTCAGGTGGGGCGGCACAGGTCGCGGCTGCCTTCGGGGCAAAAATTGCAATTCACAGGGATGATGTGTCACTTCTTAACAATGCGCGGGGAAGCGCATCTCTTCTTTTCGGTATGAAAGCGCCTTCCATTGTTCCTGATATCCTTCTCTCCGGCGGCGAAACCTTTGGAGAACTTGAGGTGATACACACGCCCGGGCACACTCCTGGCGGTATATGCTTATACAGCGCGCGTGCAAAGGCACTTTTCTCAGGGGACACGGTTTTCCCTGATGGAAGCTTCGGGCGTACCGACCTTGCAGGCGGGAATGCAACGAAACTAGTCGAGTCCATAAGAAAGCTAATGCTTCTTGATGTGAGCGTCATGTATCCAGGGCATGAGGATATTGTGAACAGGGATGCAAATGAGCAGATACGAATGTCATTGATGATGGCAAGTCAGTATTCATGATATTTCGCAGAACAAAACCAATATGCTTTTAAATATGAAAGAACCTTTGACTTTTAAATTGGAGGATAAATAATGTTCGGTATCGAATTTGTACCAGCCGACCCTGTTCTGAAGCTTGCCCACTATACAAAGCTCGCTGAAGAAAACGGGTTCGATAATGTATGGATAACAGACCACTATAACAACAGAGACGTGTACACCACGCTCGCAGTACTGGCGATGAACACCAACAGGATAAAACTCGGGACAGGAGTGACGAATCCTTATACAAGGAACATCGCGATCACAGCCCAGAGTATCGGCGCCATTAACGAAATATCCGGAGGACGTGCTATTCTTGGTATCGGTCCCGGCGATAAAGCCACGTTCGATGCAATGGGTATCGAATGGACCGAGCCCATGACCACAATCAACGAGAGCATATCTGCGCTGAGGGGTTTCTTTAGCGGTAAGAAAGTCTCACAGGATGGAAAACGCGTTAAGATCGGAGGCGCAAAACTCGCCTTTAAGACAGGGAACATACCCATCTACCTGGGAGCGCAGGGACCAAAGATGCTCGAGCTTGCAGGCAAGATAGCTGACGGCGTGCTCATCAATGCATCTCATCCAAAGGACTTCGAGTTCGCGATAAAGCAGATAGCACTTGGCGCAAAAGCCGCAGGCAGAGACCCGAAGAGCGTGGACGTTGGCGCTTATGCGTGTTTCTCCATCCACAAGGATGCAGAGAAAGCCAAGGGCGCAGCAAAGGTAGTCGTTGCGTTCATCGTTGCAGGCTCTCCGGATACAGTTCTCCAGAGGCACGGCATCGACCTTAGCGCAAAGAAGAACATAGGTGACGCTATTGCCAAGGGCGACTTCCCGGGGTTGAATAACCTTGTCACAGATGCTATGATAAATGCGTTCTCGATATGCGGAACACCGGCTGACTGCAAGGCAAAAGTTGAGGCACTAAAGAAGATAGGCGTCACGCAGATCGTTGCAGGCTCACCGATAGGTCCGGATAAAGAAACAGCTATCAAGCTGATAGGCAAAGAAATAATCGGAGGAAAATAAAGTGATAGCGCAATCGGAAAGTCCCACTATATCCAGGGGTATCCCTAAATCGGATCAATCCAATGTGCTCAACAGACTGGGCAGCATGAGTGCCCCCAATGTGGGGCTTCCGAAAGTCGCAGACGTGGTTCAGTACAACTACTGCTGCTCCTGCGGCACCTGCGAGGCTATATGCCCGATGAACGCTCCTGTCGTGCAGCGGGATATTGTTGACGTTTCCAAGGATAAGGGGAACTACAGGAAAATGGAGCTCAAGACCGAATCTGCTTTCCAGGGAGTTAATCCCCTTAAGGCAGACACCAATCCATGCGTAAACTGCTATGCATGCGAACGCGTTTGCCCAATACTCGACGGCTTCCCTACCGACGAATTTAACAACATAAGGTACATGAAGGCTGGGAAGAGCAGGACGCTCAAGGGTCAGGATGGCGCTGCAGTATCGCAAATCCTCAAGTCCCTGCTCGAGCAGGGGGAGATAGATTGCGCCATAGGGATTGTCAGGAACGACAGATGGTCCACAAGAATAGCGGTGTTCACAAGTCCGGAAGATGTTGATAAAGCAGCCGGAACAAAATACACTTATCAGCCTGTCGTAGCAACTATGAGAGATATACATCGCGCGTATATCGATTCTGCTGAGACGTCGCTAATATCACATGACGGGCATATGCGCGATGAGGAGAGAACTTTTATTGAACCCATCAATAATGTTCTCAAAAAATATAAGAAAGTGGCTCTGGTAGGGGTGCCGTGCCAGGTGCACGGAGCTCATCTATTCAGGGAAAATTTCGACAAGATAGAACTGATAATCGGTCTAATCTGCATGGAAAGCTTCTCAGAGGAGATCATGTCCTCTGAAGTTATACCTAAAGTAATGGGTGTGGATATAAGGGACGCTGTGAAGATGAACTTCCATAAAGGGAAATTTGTCGTTAACACAACAAAGGAAACAAAAGAAGTCCCAATAAAAGACGTGGCATCAATGGCGCGCAAAGCATGCCACTATTGCCAGGACTATACATCTTATTTCGCAGATATATCAGTCGGGTCTGTGGGTTCAGACGACGGATGGAGCACCATTTTCGTCAGGACTGAAAAAGGAGAAAAACTCCTCAACAAGGTCAAAGACCTTGATTACTCGGACAAGCCCATAAACATGGAAATGATCAAGAAGCTGACAGGGAT
>JAJRAP010000179.1 GCA_028679855.1 Candidatus Methanoperedens sp. | reverse complement strand
GTTTAACAAAAAATGTTCGAAATAATCGACTATATTCTTAAGCCCGTCTTTCAATGATGTCTTTGGCTCCCAGCCAAGCGACTCTTTCGCTCTGGAAATATCAGGTCTTCTTCGGACAGGGTCATCTGATGGAAGTTGTTCAAAACGGATCTTTGACCTGGAATTGGTGAGCCTCACGCATCCGCTTAGCAACCTCTTGGCCCAATCGTTCCGCGAGTGTTTCTGCAATCCTCCATACCAATAGATTCCAATCGTGTTGTCGTGCTATTGCTTGCCTGGCCTGACACTGATCCATCCCCTTCGCCGCTGGACTTAGGGCCTCCGCGATTGCACAAGACCACCCGGGGACGGAATCCGCTATGTCCACAACACTTCTGAAGTCTTCGAGTGCCGGAATGGGTGTCCCTATAACGGGTTTTCCGCTGGCAAGGTATTCATGGAGCTTAAGAGGATAGATATATTTTGTGTAATCGTTTCGACGATACGGCATGATACAGACGTCGAAGTGTCGAGTATAGGCTGGCAAATATTCTGCCGGCTTTTCGCCTAGGAAGTGTACGTTCTTCTTTCTGGAAAGCTTTTCGATATAGCTCACAATCTCTTGATGAGGAGCGTTAGGACCAACAAAAACGAACGACCACTCTGGCCGTGCCTCCGCTAACTCAAGGAGTAAAGGCCAATCAAGTTGTTTCTTAATGACCCCGGTGTATCCGACTCGAGGATGCGGAATTGGTCTTAGATCCTCTGGTTCATCCCATTCGCTCGCATAGGCATCGTAATTGACCCCATTAGGGATAAGTAACGTTCGAGCGTTCAGATAAGCTTTCTTTTCAAATAAAGTCTTCGAATGAATGAATACCTGACCCACGCGTGATATGAGTCTCTCCTCTCGAGGATCCATTGGTTGTTCTATATCCGAAAATGAGTACTCGTCATCAATATGGTAGCAGCTTAGATCATTCGGTATAAGATCAAGAGCTGACTCGAATTCAGGACGCCAAAGGTAGAGGATGATCTTCTTACATCCCTTACTTCGGAGAAAGCGAAGAGCCCGAAGTAACCTTTGACGCGCTAAAAAAGAGGCGAAAACACCTGGCCGGTACAGCAGGGGAAGCCATTTCTCTGGCTTGTAGATCCAAAAGCATGATGCGCCCGCTCCATTGGAAAATCCGCTTCGGTCTCCCAAGATGCTGCGAAAACGTATCTCACGCCAATACTGTGCCGAATTGACCCAGACGACGTTGAAGTAATGCCCAAGCCGTGTCAGGACATGCTGTCGTGGCATCCAAGGCCCCCCCCATTCATCGGGGACGAGACCTATAACACCAATCTCAGGTAGATATGGAAGATGTAGAGACATTACGGATGCCCTCTCATTCTTGCCCAGTCCGCTCCGCATGCATACCCAATTGATAAAGAAATCAATATGCAATAAATACGGCTGCCCCTAAGCATAGGACACTGTTTATTAATACAAACGCATTAGACAATTTGATGAAACTATTGCGTCGTGATACAGCACGTAAACTTCTGTCGCGAAGATGGCGAAGTTGGAGAATACGATGCACCCGGTTCTTCCGGGCTTGAGAGGAATGAAGAAAACACTAGCAAATGATAAAACCTTTCCTAGTATTGCGTCTCAAAAATAAACTTATTAATTTTTGTGATGTCATCAATTCATTTTCGGCATATTTACGACAAGTTTCGTAAACTTTTGGCCTACGACTTATTCAACTTATTTGCGGGACAGCACACCAATAAAAAAGTCGATCGCACACGATTTTACCATCAGGCTAGGGGTCCAATTCCAGTTGTGGATTCCAGCCGCAACTAACCTGTTTACTGTTGAGTCATCCACGCAGTCTTCAGCAAGAATATCAAATACCACATTTCCTCCAAGCCCATCGCTTTAGTGGCTGCAAGGATGTTTTTAAGCGGAATGTATTCCTCAACGGATTTTTTTCGTCCGTTGCACCTATTCATAAGCAACTACACCGAGCAGCCTGTTAACAATGGTGCGCGCAAAGCTTTTCACATCTCGCTTCATTCCAAACATATGCTGGCAAACCCCTCCTCTTTTTCAATTTACAGTCTGTTGTTGTTTGTCACCCCAATACTTTTATTGTCGTTCACTCGCTGTCTATCGAAGACATCATTATTCTTGGATTTAAATTTGCTACCCCACGTACGTCCTCGTCAGAGCCTACATATATCGTTCCCGCAGGAAACCATCTATCGTATTCCTCCTGAGTATCGTACTGGTTTAATTTGATGCCAAGATGGTAAGTTCCAGATACAAGATGAAGACACAATTCAGATGTACACTTCCACCTTTCTTCTGCATTTAGGGAAAAAGTCTTACGGTTCAGCCGCTCTGTCGAAGTGTCAAAGATATTGTAAAAATTGTCATCCTCGATATATATTTCAATCGTTAATTTTTTGCATTGGGTTCTAGCAGTAACTTCAATATCTATCCAAACCTTTTGACCCGATTCAAACCTGAAACAATCACCTGTTTCATCCCGAATGTTTACTTTAGAGATGAACGCCTCTTTTTCCAATACGGTTTTATCTTTAACTGAGTCCCCACTCATATAGTATTTGATTACCTCATTCGTGGCCCCTACCTTTTTAATTTTTCCGTTTTCAAGAAGAAGTGCCCTGCCGCAAAGAGCTGAAACTGCATTGAGATTATGGGAAACGAATATTACGGTGGCACCACTTTTTATCACCGAATTCATCCTCTCAACACATCTCTTTTGAAAGAGATAATCTCCAACGCTAAGGACTTCATCTACAACCAGTATGTCGGGATCTACATGTGCTGCGACAGAAAAACCAAGGCGCGCATACATCCCAGATGAATAGCGCTTTACAGGAGTATCAATAAATTCCTCTAAACCTGAGAATTCTACAATCTCATCAAACCTTCTTCTTATCTCCTCCTTCCTCATCCCGAGGATAGTGCCATTTAGAAATATGTTTTCTCTTCCAGTAAGGTCCTTATGAAAACCTGCCCCGACCTCAATCAATGCAGATAATCTTCCGTCGATCTTTACAGCTCCCTTGGTGGGCTTCATTATTCCACTTAGCAATTTCAAGGTAGTGCTCTTCCCAGAACCATTGGGTCCTATAATGCCAAAAGCCTCACCTTTCTTTACTTCAAACGTTACATCACTTAACGCCCAAAATTCATGTTTTAGCAGGGGATTCTTCCTGCCGTTATCGAAAAATCTCCCGACCAAGCCAGGAATAAGGTCTCTGAGAGAATCATATCTCTCTCCCTTCTTGAACTTCTTGTATACGTGATCCATTTCGAGAACAATACTTGACATTGAAATCCTCAAATACTTTCAGCAAAAAGTGGTTCTGATTTCTTGAAGAAGATAGAAGCGAAAACAAATACTACTACGGATACAACCAAAGCATATAGAATCCATGAGATCTGGGGCGTCTGGTGATGTACGACACAAGCATTTAGCCCTTCAAGAATTGGAGCAATCGGATTTAATAATAGAAGATCTGCCCACTTGCCGAACATAGAAACATCATAAAACACCGGTGTAAAAAAAATAGCAAAGGTAAGAATAACCTCCACCAAATACTTTACATCCCGAAAAAAAAGATTTGCAGCCGATAATAGTATCCCTATGCCAGTAGTAAGCACTACAAGCAAAACCACCAGGAAAGGAACCCAAAGCAAATGAATACTTAAGCCAACCCGCATTATAATCAATATAATTGCTAGCAAAGCCCCTGCAATAGCAAAGTCAAATAGCTGGGAGAATACGGATGAGAGCGGGAAGACAACTCTTGGGAAATAAATTTTCGTAACCAGATCCGAAT
>JAJRAP010000178.1 GCA_028679855.1 Candidatus Methanoperedens sp. | reverse complement strand
TTGCGGATAGTTCTGGTTTTTATTGCTATTTCTTTTTTAAAGAATAAATGAATAAAACTATTCCTGCAACCACAATAAATGCCAGCAGAATATACCAGGGATTGAATCCTGGCAAAGCTCCCGGGGGTGTCTGTGCAACCGATGCTGTTGGAACGGGTGTCTCTGTTTCGGTCGGGGTTGGGAGCGGAGTTGATACGATAGGTGTCTCAACTGGAGCTACAATAATCGTCTGATGATGGAGGCGAGGTTCCTCTTTAATGGATATCTGGTAAGTACCGGGCTGCATGAACGTATAATTAAAAAATTTGTAATTGTATCTCAGGTAACCGGATTTACTGTCCCACAAGTTCTGTTCGCTTACGATGGTAAGTTCACTGTTATCATAAGCCTGGTTCTCCCATATAACTGAATCCCCGGCGTTAATATTGAGTGTAAGGTTCTCATATTTGAACTGGGCATTGGCTGGTTCAATGATACGTACAATCTTGAACCCGTAATAGTCATCGACTATGACCTTGTAAACCGAAGGCGCAGCAGCAACCGCGTATGGGGTAAGTACAATACATAACAGTCCAATGAATATTAAAGTTAAAGCTGATTTCGATCTTTTCATAACGTCACTAATGATAAGAGTACTTTCTAAAATATAAAACATTCTGTGAATAATTCGAGGCTGAACATAAATATGATTTTAAGCTTGTACGCCAATAAAACCTCGTGAACTTCAGGACAAAGAGCTATCTTCGCAAAAGGTTCGGGGATTATTATAATTCTTCAGAACTCCCTCTGCCCCATGATTTCAAAAGGCGTGAATGGGGTTTTATTTTTTTTGACGAATTACCAGAGGTCGTGATGCGCCGCCACAAAGCTTTTTCTTCAGAAGGCGAAGCGATCGAATATCTGCGTGGTATGGTTCCGGCGCATGTGTATCATTCCGCTGCTTATTACCAGTTCCCGGGAGCCGGTACCATGAAGGAGAAAAAGTGGGAAGGCGCAGACCTCATATTTGACCTTGATGCAGACCACCTCCCGCAGAAGGTGAGGTCGTATTCAGAGATGCTTGCGAATGTGAAAGCTGAAACTGGAAAGCTTCTTGATTTCTTGCTTGAGGACTTCGGGTTCGACGAGGAGAATATCCGGGTCGCGTTCTCAGGCGGGCGCGGGTACCACATACATGTGCATGATCCGAGGGTTCTGACGCTTGAGAGCGCACAGAGGCGAGATATAGTGGATTATATTGGGGGTGTGGGAGTTGATAAAGACTTTATGTTTAGAGATTATTCGATTGGCAAACAGTTCGAAATGTATATTGAAGGAACAAAAGGAACAACACATGAAAGGAGAATCAAGGTAGGTGGAGGAACTACTAAAAGGATTGTCACTTTCGAAAATATACCAGGTGGTTACGGATGGGGGAAGCGTGTCAGTCAATACTTAATTCAATTTTTAAGGAATATTTCGATGAAAGATAATACTGACGCAAATAATGAGATTAGCAATATTCTCATGAATTATTATTTGAAAGAAGTATCTACTGATGAGATGCAAGAGGATATTGTAAAACAGATAATTCAGTTGAAGAAAGATAAACTTTTATTGGAAGAAATTGTACATAACGTTAGAGTTCCTATCGAAAAAGTGCGCAAAATTTTAATAACAAATGATTTGTGGAATTTTAAACAGGATGCTACAAAAAAACTAAATATATTATTAAAAATCTCTCAAAGCTCTGAAGCATTAGATCTGATAAAAAATAAAGGGATTGTAGATTTTAAAGGTGTACCAGAATTCTTTGAGATTATTTTACAAAATACTATTGAAGAATTTGGTATTAAGTTGGGAGCTAAAACCGACGAACCCGTCACAGCCGACATCCGGCGCCTCATCCGCATGCCATCCTCGCTTCATGGAGGCTCCGGGATGCGCGTTGTCCCTCTAACGCTCGCAGGGTTCAAGGAATTCGAACCCCTTCGCGATGCCGTGGTTTTTAGTGAAAAGGAGATAAATATCGAAGTTATTCCGCCGCTTAAACCCCAGAATGCCCTTGTCGAAATGAAAGGAAAAAGTATTAAGGTCGTGGAAGGTATCAATATCGTACCTGAATACGCTGGAATATACCTCATGTGCAGGGGAGCCGCTGAATATGCCTGATAGCTCACGAATCAAACTGAACGATATTTTAAGGGATGAACGAAAAACAAGGTCAAAACTTGTAGCGCTTGAGAGTGGCTTTTACGGAACCGTAGCTGCACAGATATGCGAACTTGAAGAAGAAAAAAGAAAGATCGATGACATATACAGCACAAAATATGCAATTCTGGAAGATGAACTCAAGACCGCCCGCAAAGCCATAGATAACATCGTGGAACGGCGTACAGCCAAGATCATAAACCTGGCATCCCTTCATTCATCATCAAAACCTAAGGATCAGAAAGAGATCGAATCAATGACCCCAGGCGAGCGGGAATTCTATAATAAACTCCTTCAATTGATGACAGGATACCGCAGCCAGCGTATGGACCGTATATTCATCAAAAAAGAAAAGCAGGTTGTTCCATTGCAACCACAGGTAAGCAGGTATCACGAGCCAAAAGAAAACAGCTCCGAAGGCAAAAAGGATATAAATAAAGAGTACATTGTGGTGCGTCTGCTAAAAGATATCCCGACATTTGTTGGAGCCGACGGACGCAACTACACGCTGGCAAAAGAAGATGTTGCAGTTCTATCGGCTGTGAATGCTAAAGCATTAATAAACCGCAATGTGGCTATCCAGATCTCTGTTAAAAGGTGATCATCATGAAAATACCCAAAAAATTCAATACATACTGTCCTTACTGCAAAGCCCATACGCCGCATGTAGTGGAAAGGGTAAAAAAGGGACAGGCATCGACATTAACCCGAATAACACGGCAAAAATACAGACATACAGGAATAGGCAACTCAGGGAAATTCTCAAAAGTGCCCGGTGGGGACAAACCCACAAAAAGGATAAACCTCAGGTACAGATGTTCAACATGCAAGAAAGCACATATCAGAAAATGCTTCAGAGCAGGCAAATTTGAGCTTGTGGAGAGCTGAACATGGAACCAAAGAGCAGATTTTTAAAGGTAAAATGCAATGACTGTCAGAACGAGCAGGTCATTTTCGGATGCGCAAGTAAACCCGTCACGTGTCTTGTATGCGGAAGAACACTTTCTGAACCAACAGGTGGAAAGGCGTTCGTAAAAACGCAGATAATCGAGGTTCTTGAGTAATGGAGAAAAGCGGGTGGCCTGAAGAGGATGAACTTGTCGTTTGCTCTGTTAAAAAGGTCACCGATTTCGGTGCGTTCGTAGAACTGGATGAATACGGACAAAAAGAAGGCTTGATCCACATTTCAGAGGTTGCCTCTGGCTGGGTCAAATACATAAGAGACCATGTAAGGGAAGGTCAGAAGATTGTTTGTAAAGTGCTTTACATTGATGAGAGCAAACACCATATAGACCTGTCGCTGAAAGATGTTAATGAACACCAGCGCCGTGAAAAGATACAGCAGTGGAAGAACGAACAGAAGGCTGAGAAATGGATACAATACGTTGCCAACACTACAAAAACAGGCACTGAAGACCTGAATGGATTGATAAAACAGTTTTATGAAAAGTTCGGCAGTGTTTATTCGGTTTTTGAAAAATCAAGGATAAGCGGGACTTCTTTTCTTACAAGCATAGGCGTTGATAAGCAATTCGCTGAAATGGTAAAAAAGGTCGCTGAAGAGAATCTTAAAAAACCCCAGGTCGAGATTGCAGGATATGTTGACCTTACCTGCCCCTTGCCTGATGGTATCGAACATATAAAGAAGGCATTAAACGCCGCTGGAGAAATAAATGGGAATGGGGAAGAAATCAGTATCGATATCACATATACTGGTTCGCCACGATACAGGTTGCGTGTTATAGCTCCGGATTATAAGAAAGCCGAAAATTTTCTTAAAAAATCAGCAAATACGGCCATTGAAATTATCGAAAAGGTAGGTGGGACCGGTGAGTTCCACAGACATACGGAAGAAAAAGCCTGATCAGAATAACATTGGAATACTAAGGATGTTATGGTATCCAAAATAAGAAGATGTTCTTGTGGGAGATATTCTCTGAAAGAGATATGTCCCTTGTGCGGAGAAACAACAAAATATTCACAGCCGGCACGTTTCTCTCTTGAGGATAGATACGGGAAATACAGAAGAATAGCCAAACAGAGGTAGTTTGATGATAAAAACAACCATTATAAGATCCAAAAAACCCAGACTCAAAGACCCGATACTTATTGAAGGACTGCCAGGGGTCGGGCATGTCGGAAAGCTGGTTGCAGAGCATATGGTCGCGGAGCTAGGCGCAAAAAAAATAATGGAGATATTCTCACCACATTTTCCACCCCAGGTCATAGTTGAGGACGATGGCACGGTCAGGCTCGTGAGTAATGAACTGTATGCCTATAAAACAAAAGGTAAACACGACCTGTTAATATTGATCGGAGACCACCAGAGCACCTCGAACGAGGGTCATTATGAGCTGTGCGGCGTGTTCCTGGATATAATTGAGGAATTCAAGGTTAAGAGAGTATATGCCCTGGGTGGGTACGGCGTGGGGCAGCTTGTTGAGACAGACACAGTTCTCGGTGCTGCAAATAGCATAGAGCTTGTACGAGAACTTAAGGAATTCGGTGTGGAATTCAGGGCGAACGAACCTGGAGGCGGCATTGTTGGGGCGTCAGGATTGATGCTTGGTCTGGGAGCGCTTCGGGGAATAGAAGCAGCATGCCTTATGGGCGTGACTTCAGGTTATCTTGTCGATCCAAAGAGCGCACAGGCAGTTCTGAAAGTGCTGTGTAAGATTCTTGAGATAGATGTGGATATGGCGGCGCTTGAAGAGCGGGCGGCTGAGATGGAAAAGATCGTGGCAAAACTTCGGGAAATGGAGGAAGGAAAGACTCCGGTGTCATCTGATGAGGACTTGAGATACATTGGGTGAAACCCTTTGAAGTGCGTTCTTTGCAGTAGCGACTCTATATTTCCCCTTGAATTTTCAAAACCTTCAAAGCGCGTATTCCTGAGATGCCCTCATTGCGATCTCATTTTCGTACCTGAAAGTCATCATCTCCAACCGGATGAAGAACTAGCCCGCTACAGGCTTCACAGGAACACGCTTTCCAACGATGGATATGTAGGGATGTTCCTTGAAAAGATTGCCATGATGCATAAATATTGTCCTGGGGTTAATTCAGTCCTGGATTACGGTTGTGGCCCCTCGCCCGTCCTTGCTGAGCTTTTAAAGAGGGAGGGATTTTCCTGCGATGTATATGACCCATTTTTCTTTCCCGCGTTTCCAGAAGGTTCTTACGACCTTGTGATCTCAACCGAGGTATTTGAACATTTAAGGGAAATAAGGGCAGAGTTGCAAAGGATTCGGAAACTGATTAAATCAGGTGGATATCTTGCGGTTATGACTTCACAGCATGATGTTGTCAATGATTTTGAGAACTGGTGGTATAAAAACGATCCCACACACATCTGTTTTTTTGGCGCGCGCACGTTTGAGTGGTTAGCGATGGAGTTTGGATTTGAGATTATATATAAGGACAATAAAAATTTTATTATTCTGACTAAAAAATAAATCTATGGGTTCATATCGGCAGTAAAATTTAAATACAGATTATAACCTAATAAATCTCAGGAGTTGGTAGAATGACGGAAGAAAAGAAATCTTTTATGCAGGAGTTCATGGACTTCTTGAACAAGTACGGTGTGATAGGTCTTGCCATCGCATTCGTCATGGGTGCAGCGGTCACCAAACTTGTAGCCGCCCTTGTGGCAGATTTGATAATGCCGATCATAGGGGCTTTGATACCAGGAGGCGACTGGAGAGCTGCAACTCTGACTATTGGAAATGTCAAATTCATGGTAGGTGACTTTGTCGGGGCGCTTATAGATTTCATAATCATCGCACTAGTGATATTCATGATCGTGAAGACGATAGTCAAAGAAAAGAAGTAATAAGAAAAATTCAATTATCGGGTCATTAATTTGACCCTGTTCTTTTTATTTTGCAGCTAATCCTATTCTTCTCATAACTATTCCTTCCGCAACCTTTGGAAGGAACAGGGTTGATTTCTGTGGAAAAATCCTGCGCTCAACGAACGCTTTTTTCTCGACATCCTTGATAGAAAATGGATTCAATAGAAAAGCAATATCGAATTCTCCACTATCCACTCTTGCCACAGCTTCATTCGGACTGGCATTAAAAGATACATCATCTTCAGGCTTTCCCCTTATCACCGGATTTATCAGCCAGTCATGAAGAGCAATGAGGTCAAGCCCTACTATCTCGCCATGTTTTTCTGAAAGCTCTTTGACATCTTTTTCATCAGCTCTGATTATCTGATATTTTTCCCCATCATACATTCCAAGTTTTACATCGAATTCACTGCGGCGCTCCCGCAAATTTGAATAGAATTCTTCACCGCCCCCGCCTTCCCAATCGATCGAAAACTTCTCTTTTATCCTGTTCTCAAGGTTCTCCACGTTAAAATTTCGCACAGCCCTGTGCCACGGAAGAAGCTGCAGTGCCCTGTCACCCCCTTCAATAAGCATCATCATTGTATATTCGATGCCGTCTATTTTCCTCATCATGTTCGAGGCTGTGTACCTGTGATGTCCGTCCAGGATAAGGATTTTCAGCCCTGATACCATTTTCATGACCTTATCGATAAGATCCTTATCCGTAACTTCCCAGAGAAGATGCCGGCTTCCATTCAATATAACGTCTATAAGCGGCGGCATTTCGGGATCGGGTACAAAATGCGGGCGTCTGAATCCCAGGAATTCCTCGAAGAGATTGTTAAGAGCATGGTCTGGCATGCTGTACTCTGCTGCGATTGGTGAGAAGTTCATCATCGCTTCTTTCATAAGCCTGTACCTCTCTTTTGTATTTATCTCAAAGATGTTCTCATGCCCCACGATATTCCCTTTCCCCAGCTCTTCCACCTTTACAAGACACACAAGCCCGAAGGCGAAATACTGGCTTCTTCTGGCTTTTTCTGGAAGCTGGGCAAGTATTTCGGGCGTAAGTGTGAACATAATCCCATATATGTAAAAAGCAGGTCTTTCCCGTTCTACCAGTATCCCGGATCCGACCAGCCTGTCAAGGTTCTTTTTTGCATGTTCGATGAACTCGTCCCTGTCCATGTCCTTTCTTCGTGAGGTTACGTGGATGATGTTATTCTTTTCCCGGGCAAACCTCTGGTAAGCAACGGCATCTATGGTATCATACACCGGACAGACGAGTTTCTCTATCGCCAGTTCCGGATTAAGTATCGTGGCTCTGAAAGGTCTAATGTCTACCATAACTCGGGATTTTGATATCCAAAGGTCGATATATAACATGAATGTTTCGAATATGGATATCTAAGGCTTTATTGTCGCTGCTATCTTCCCACTTCTGAATATTCTGATAATTCCTCCGCTCTGAGAGACCACGATGCCAATGGCGTTTGTCGCCTCAGTAATTGCAGCGACCGATGAATGTCTTGTTCCCAGCCCCCCCGGTATTCTTACCTTGCCTGTATCAATCGTGATATACCGCCCTGCTGCCTCAACCACACCATCCTCCGAGATCACGAAAGCCCCGTCAAGTTGTGCGAACTCCTTGATATTGTCCCTGATATCAGTGTCTGTCAGTTTCATTTTATCTCTGCTGTGTCCTTCGAACGGGTTCAGTACTAGTTGTCTTGACCGCGCCATGACATTCGCTGAATCCCCAACCATGAACGCCGTGCCTATGGCATGTCCTTCCCGCCCTTCCATACTTATTTCCATGGCTATTCCAAGAACTGCTTCAAATACAGCTTCCTGCACTCCACTTCCTCTAAGTAGCTCTGTTACATCGACCCGTGTTGTATCTTTTTTCGCTGGAGCAAGCACCTGTGAATCCATTACAGGATCGTTTCGCAGTTCCTGTTCAATTGAACAGACACGTTCGTTATAATAACTTACAAGGCTCCTGAGGACATTAATTTCATTGAAATCCCCGGATATATCAGATGCCTGTTGGAATTTTGTTATGGCTTTAAGATACAACTCTCTTGCAAGCCTGTAATCACCCGCTTCCTGGGCTCTTTCCGCTTTTTTTGCAATATTGCGTCCCTCGTCAGAGAGGAGATTTCTCCACAAGTTAAATCACTTCGTGCCCTGTAATGGTGAAATGACGATAATGCTTTCTAACAATATAAGGCTAAAGGTTAGGGATTTGAACTTGTTGTTGTATGGACCGGTCGGGAATTGAACCCGAGGCCTCTCCCATGCCAAGGGAGCGATCTACCCCTGATCTACCGGCCCATCAGGATGACTCGCATAGTACACGAATTCAGATAAAGGTATCGTTTCTATGATAATATAGGGGAGAGGGAAAAATCCTCCAGATCAAACACCGTAAAGCCTCTGTCTCTCAATTCTTCTTTTCGTTCAATCATCTTTGCAATGATTCCGAAGTATTCCTTTCTATCCGTTTTATTCCATTCGACGAACGTTGATTTTTCTTTCAAATTTTCTAAGAGCTTTTCTGCATCTTTGAATTTCAAATCCTGCCACTTGCATTCACAGAACAGGATTTGCTTTGTTTCTTCGGAAAGAGCTATCAGGTCTATCTCCACAGCTTTTCTCCCGGTCTCATCCCTGCTCATACCCCACCAGTTCCCGATTCTCGAAAAACTGGATTGAAGCTTGTTTTTTCGGTTGAGTTCCCATAAAAATTCCTTTGATATATTCTCGAATCGCCTGCCGTGGTATTTTGTGATATCATTTTTAATAATATTCCGAATCTCTTCGAAATTCCCTATTTCAAAAAGCGTCAGGTTCTTATGAATATGCCTGAACCAGAATGCCATAACAGGATTGCGTATTTTATATATGCCCTTTCGCGACTTCCTTATATCCTCGGTTACCGGCACGCTCCTCTCCACAACTTCGTACGTATCTACAAGGTCGCTGAGATACCTTGTTATTGATGTCATATTTAGCCCTGCATACGTGGCGATTTCATTCAGTTTGGTGTGACCGGTAGCAATTGCTTCAAGAATAGTATAGTATGTGCCCTTCCTTTTACCGAACTCCTGCCTTAATATATCGAGGACTTCCATCCCGAAAGGCGCGTTCTCCCTCAGGAAGAAAAATGTTATGACATCAAGAAGCGACTTTCTTTAAAGCTCAAAGTCCTCAATGGCGACGTAGTATTTGGGCATGCCTCCGAACACCGAATAGAATTCGACCGCATCCGTCTCTTTC
>JAJRAP010000177.1 GCA_028679855.1 Candidatus Methanoperedens sp. | reverse complement strand
TAAAATGGAACTCCCTCGAAGTCTCTTGAAACCATGATCAGATCTACATCGCTATCCACAAGATAATCCCCTCTTGCCCTGGATCCGAAGACAATTACTTTCTCAACTCGAATAATCTCTTTCACCATTTTCACAAATTTTTCTATTTCATCAGAAGCATCGTTTCTACCCATTGAAGCACCTCCTTTGCCATCCTCAGGTGCCTTTCTGCACTTTCCCTGGTATAGCTCTCAAAAGGCGCGCCGTTAGCAGCATCAGGATAGCGTGTGGTAATATAATCAGATGTCTGTTGAGAAAAAAATACTGACGCGTAGAAGTTTTCAGTTTTCAATAAATCTGTTGCGCTCTTCAAATCAGCTTTAGCCTGTTCAAACCAGTAGTCAATCTCTTTTCTCATTATATTACCCAGTTTATACTCATTAACACAAATATAGTCTCCTTCACTATTCCATCCCCTTCTTCCCCTCCCTCATCCCCTCCCCCATCCCATCCAGGAACTCCGGCGGCATCCCTTGGCTTATCAAAAGCCCCAGCATCGAGCTTGCGCCCTGGAGATAGCGCTCTTTCGCAAGTGTCTTATTATTCATCATACGATCTCTATTCCCTCCTTCAGCGCCTGGCTTACAATGCTGACCTGCTTCCTGAGATCATTGAATTCTTTCGGGGTATAGCACAAAAAATCCACCGGATAGCCCAGGTCCCATTTGATATAGAACGGCATTGGTCTTTTCAATGCACTTTTCCCTTCGAATTCTTTGCTAACCAGAATTAAGTCAATATCGCTATCCTCCCGCGCTTCTCCTCGTGCAAAAGAACCAAAAAGGATTGCCTTCTCAACCGTATGTTTTTTTATGAACTCTCGGAGCTTTCCTATAATTTCAATTCTTTCTTTATCCATTCCAGTATCTCCTCTGCCGATATCACTATCTCCTCCACTTCAACTTTATCAAAATCCGAAGCCACATCAGGATAGCGCGTGGATGTATAGGCGGGATTTATCGGGGCGCATAATTCTGTTATTTTCGAAGGCGCTTTAACGCGTCTTGAAAGTTCAACAACATCATGTATTCTTGGAAAGTTGCCTGTTCTGTCTATCAAAAGAGCTTTCAATGCCTTTTCTACAGCCTGCTGGGATAGGAATGCACAGACATGATATTCTCCAAGTTCCATGATCCTCTTTGCGCTCCCAAGATCTCTGTTTGCCTGTTTCCACCAGTTTTCAGTTTCCTTTCTCATTATATTATCCAGTTTATCCTCATAGATTCATTAAATTATCTCAAGCGTTATAAATCTTCCCGGAGCGGCACGAAAGTATTCATAGAAGTGATTATTATCTGAATTTATTAATCCGTGCGCATCCGCGTCATCCGTGCAATCCGTGTTCTACCACATCCAAATTTTTCATAAGCTGCATCGCCTGTAGCCGTCAGCGATCCTGATCCGTTTGGGTTTCACATCCTTGATCTCCAAAACATCGAAATGATCCTGCGCAGCTTTATCATAAAATTCGCAGAAGCGCTGGATCAGGTTCTGATGGAGATTCTCATAGAACTTTGGATCCTTCGGGTAAAGGTCAACTTCCTTCAGATCCTCCTTTTCTTTTCGCATCGTCTTGACATAAACAGGGGAAAGGGTCTTGAACCAGCATTCATCTCCAAAACTTATTTCGTTCAATATTTCAATGCGCTCAATTATAAGGTCTGCTCTCCCATCCGGTCCATCCAGATAAAATCCTGGTTCCATGAGAAGCCCTTCTGTAAAACTTTTGATGAATCTATTGTCTGGTGAAGATAAGACAAAATATGCATTCTCAAATAGAAGACCGGATTTACTGAACTCTCTGTTTAATAAAACCAGATTCGAAAAAGTATAGTATTTAAATCCCTTTTGTGCATGTGTCTCATTGGCTAACCTGATGTCAGCTTCTGCCAGTTTAAAGTATAACATTGACGCCATGCCATATTGATAATTAAACACTATTGATTGTTTGGTTTTATTAATAATTATAAAAAAAAACATTAAGGTTACATTTTTATAACCGTAAAAGGTATTAGAGTAAAACGTGATAGAAAAAACCATTGCAGGATTGAAAGTGGGAGACAATCAACCTGTAAGAGTAATGGGAGTAATAAATCTTAGCCATGAGTCTTTTTATTCAGATTCTGTTGTAAAGGCAGACTCTGTTCTCGATGCTGCACTTAATATGATAGAAGAGGGCGCAGACCTCATTGATGTAGGGGCGCGCTCAACATGGCCTCCGGCTCAAAAGATATCAAAAGAAGACGAGCGTTCGCGCCTCATCCCCGCGATAAAACAGCTTCAGGATATCTCAGTACCGGTCTCAATTGATACCATGTTCTCTGATATTGCAGATGAGGCGCTTGTTGCCGGGGCAGATATTATCAATGATGTTAGTGGATTTACAAATGATCCGGGTATGGTGGAAACTGCCAGGGAACACAGCTGTCCTGTCATACTGATGGCAAGCAATAACGTCCCCGGTGACCCTGTTGGCATGGATGCCGTGATGTCATCGCTTGGAAGAATAATATCGCAGGCAGATGAAATTGGGATTGATAAGGATAATATAATTATAGATCCAGCTATCGGAAAATGGACACCCCTGAAGCTTCCAATTTACGATTATGAGACCATAGACTCACTGGGCAGGCTTCGCATATTTGGGAAGCCCATCCTTGCTGCGATATCAAGGAAATCCTTTATAGGAGAGACGCTTGGCAAACCCGCAGGAGAGAGACTTTACGGGAGCCTTGCAGCCACGGCGATCGCAGTGCGAAACGGCGCGCACATAATACGCACACATGATGTTGCGCCCACCGTGGATGCAGTTCGTGTGGCAGAGCACGCAAGAACAAGGATCCCGGCAGCAAGCTCAGGTGATATTGAAGTTGAACTGCTTGACATTCGAGTTCAGGAAGATGGCGCACGAGTGATGTCTTCGATCGGCGTTACCCCGGAAGGAAGCCAGGTCATGAAAAAAAAGACGGTGCTGTACAACATCCTTCTCAAGAATGTCACAACGACAGAAGCCCTGATAATAAAACAGGAGATGCTTTCACGTGGCGGGGATGCGGCGCTGCCGCGCGAGGCTGTATCGCATGAAGCGAAAAATGTTGACCTGATGATAACAGGTACCAGCCTCCAGATAGAGCGGTTGATCCGGAAAATAAGTCATCAGGTGAGAGAACTCCCTAAAATCGCATTTCTACTTGACGAATTGATCAAAAAGAACCACGACGCTGTTTTCAAATACACATGATAATCTCAAGACTGAAGGAATTTAAAGATATCCTGAAAGCCGTTAAAGAGCAGAATATTTTCATTATCGGTTGCGGAAAATGTGCAACAAAGCAGCACGTGGGCGGGGAACCTGAGGTGCTGGAGATGAAAAAGAGACTCAGAGGGTCGGGGAAAAATGTCGTGGGATGGACTATCCTGAGTTCAGCCTGCATTATCAGCTCATGGGATGAAGTGCTCTCACAGAATCCAGAAATTGAAAAGGCAGAGGCTCTTCTTGTTATGTCCTGTGGAGGGGGTGTATCGGTGCTCTCAGCTAATGTGAAACAGTTAGTCTATCCTGCTCTGGATACTGAATCACTGGGAGGTGTATGCAGGGACGAGGTCGTTAAAGAGCAGTGCGGCATGTGCGGGGAATGTGATATTCATCTCTTCGGAGGATTATGCCCTGTCAGTCATTGCCCCAAGGGCATGCAAAACGGGCCTTGCGGCGGCTCGGTGGAAGGAAAATGCGAGGTGGATGAGCGAAAATGTGTATGGGATGAAATTCAAAAGAGGCTTGAATTGCTCGGAAGGCTTGAAGTTCTCAAGGATATCCATGAACCGAAAGACCATTCAAAAAGGAGGTGCAGGGAATGAGCTTCAGGGAAAAGCTGCTTTCAGGGAAATTCACAGTAACTGCTGAGATAAGCCCTCCAAAAGGGACAGATGTCAGCGGGATGATGAAGGAAGCGAGGATAATAAAAGACGCGGTAGATGCGGTCTGTGTCACAGATAACCAGCGCGCGATAATGAGGATGAGCCCTCTTGCAGCATGCAGCGCCCTGTCGCAGGAAGGTTTTGAGACCATAATGCATCTCACCTGCAGGGACAGGAACAGACTTGGGCTTCAGTCCGAGCTTCTTGGCGCTGCACACCTTGGAATAAAGAACTTACTTGTTATGTCGGGCGACTACCCCACAAAGGGCGACCATCGGGGGGCAAAACCAGTGTACGATCTCGATTCTGTACAGCTTCTGGATACGATCTCAAGCCTCAACAGCGGAATTGATCTGTCAGGCAATAGTCTTGAGGGAAAAACAGAGTTCTTTTCAGGCGCGGTATCAAATACGCAATTGACCGAAGTCGCTCTCATGAAATTTGGGAAAAAAATAAAGGCAGGCGCGCGTTTTATAATTACACAGGCTGTGTTTGATGCAGGCAGGTTCTCGGAGTTCATGGATAAGATCCGCGATGCGGGCTGGAAGCAAACAGGAATAATAGCAGGCATTATACCTCTTAGATCTGAAAAAAGCGCGCAGTTCCTCAACAAGAATATTCCCGGTGTCAAAGTGCCGGATGATATGATCAGAAGATTTGCTTCATCAAGCGCTCCCGGCGCGCTGGGTATTGAATTGGCAGCCGATCTTATCAATGAACTGCGCGGGATATGCCACGGCGTGCATATCATGCCGATAGGAACTCATGAAAATACACGAAAGATACTGGAAATGGCGGGGCTATGACAACACAGGTTGAGCATGCACGGAATGGAAATGTCACGGTGCAGATGGAAGAGGTGGCAAGAAGTGAAGGCGTTGATATATTATCCTTACTTTCAAATGTAGCAGAAGGGAGCGCAGTTATTATGTGCCGGGATGGGAAACCTGTTGGTATAGGTAAGGGACTTAAAACAAAGGTGAACGTCAATATAGGCACTTCCTCCCTGAAGATCAATCCAGAGGAAGAGGTAAGAAAAGCCATAATTGCACAGAAGTATGGCGCAGACACCCTTTCTGAACTCTCAATGGGCGGGGAAATAAGCCACATTCGCAAAAAGATATTAGAGAACACCACCATCCCCCTGACCACAGTTCCCATATACCAGACCGCCGCGCAGATCGGGATAGAGAACATGACTGAAGATGATTTGCTAAGAGACCTCACCCGGCAGGCAGAGGAAGGCGTAACCTCATTTGTGCTTCACTGCACTGACAGCGCCACCCTCTCCATGCTCAAAGAAAGGGAACGGATAATGGGCGTGGTATCAAAGGGCGGCTCCATTACATGCGCTTACATGACGATCAACAGATGCGAAAATCCGTTCGTGGAGAATTTTGATAAGATACTGGGGCTCTTGAAAAAACACGACATCGTGCTCTCTCTCGGGAACACCATGCGAAGCGGCTGTATCCACGATGCGCGGGACAGGGCGCAGCTTGAGGAGATAAGAACGAACGTTCAGCTTGCAAAGCGGGCAAGTGAAGTTGGTGTGCAGGTTATAATCGAGGGGGCTGGGGGACATGTCCGTGCAGACAGGATAGCAGAATACGTCAAATTCCACAAACAAAGTTCTCAGTTCCCGCTTTTCGTGGCAGGACCTCTTCCCACTGACGTGGCTGTCGGATACGACCATATAGCCGGGGCCGTAGGGGCAAGCATTGCAAGCAGCTCCGGGGCGGATTACCTGTGCTACATCACGTCGTCTGAGCATCTCGGTCTTCCAGGCCCAGAGCAGGTGAGGGAGGGTCTGCTAGCCTTCAGGATAGCGGCGCATATCGGGGATTCGGTGAAATACGGGAATAGCGAAAGGGACAGGGGACTTGCGGCAAAGAGGGCTGAGCTTGACTGGGAGGGACAGATGGGATACGCCCTTGACAGCGAGAGGGCAAGAGAACTGGCGCCGCATGAGGGACCGTGCACCATGTGCGGGGATTTCTGCGCGATAAAGATAATGAAGGAGTTTGGGTGTATTAATATCACCGCAAAGAACGCAAAGAATGGATGAGAATGAATTATCTATGTTCCCCAAACAGGTCACAGGACACTAACACATGGGGGAATTAAAAATATGCAATTATTCGGAATAAAAACACCGCTCATAAGACCGGGTGATGATATCTCGGAAGTGCTGATCAGGGCATTAAAAGCCAATAACATTCGACCGCAGGATAATGACATCATAGTGCTGGCAGAATCTGCTGTCGCCACAGCCGAGGGGCGAGTGGTAGCTCTTGAAAGCGTGAAGCCTTCAAAAAAGGCACTTGAGCTCTCTAAACTCTATGAGAACGACCCTCGAAAGATGGAACTGATAATCCGTGAATCTGATGAGATACTTGGCGGCATCCCTGGCGTGGTAGTCTCCATTACAAAAGGCGTGCTCTCACCAAGCGCAGGGATCGATAACTCCAATGCACCTGAAGGCCACGTGGTGCTTTTACCCGAAGACCCGAAGCGCAGCGCCATCGAGATAAGGGAAAGACTGATGGCTGGATTTGGATGCAGGCTTGCAGTTATAGTTGGTGACAGCAGGACACAGCCACTGCGCC
Organism: Candidatus Methanoperedens sp.; assembly: GCA_028679855.1. Classification (GTDB taxonomy): domain Archaea; phylum Halobacteriota; class Methanosarcinia; order Methanosarcinales; family Methanoperedenaceae; genus Methanoperedens. Next base: position 1,314 of record JAJRAP010000177.1, on the reverse strand, counting down.
TTGGTTGTGTGGGCATCGCGCTTGGGTGTGCAGGAATAGAGCCTGTTGAGGATATGAGAGGACATAAAGACCTTTTCGGGAAACCTCTTATGATAACCAGGCGGGCAAATGCTGACAATCTGGTTTCTGCTGCTCAGCTTATCATGGGTGAGGCTGACGAGAGTACGCCTGCAGTCCTGATACGGAACGCGCCGGTGAGATTCATTGAGGGGAGCGAGGACATACCTGTGATCTCGCGCGAAGGGTGTTTGTATTTCGGATGCTTCAGGAAATAGCTAAGAAATCAAACTGTGCAGCACATCCGAAGACACAACCGTCCCCGTGCAGTTGCCAAACATCACTGAAGAGAGCAGTCCCACCACCATCCCATCTTGTACGATGGGCGAACCCGAATCTCCGGGCTGCGGCATGTCAGAACAGGGGAACTGCAATGTAAGAAGCGAGGCGCCTGCGCGAATGACCCTGCACTGGATGGTGTGTCCTTCATTGACGAGGAGCGCATCCTCCATTACGGTTGCGCTTCCAAGATATGGAAAAATGAACCCCCTGATTTTATCATACAAAATATGGCAGGGAAGAAAAAATGACCCTCTGAAAATTACATCTTCTTTAACTTATGTCTTGCAAGCGTATGCGTTGGCTCTATCTCAAGCACCTTTTCAAAACACTTTGAAGCTTCTCCCTCGCTTCCGAGCACTTTTAGCGTTACTCCCTTTTCATACCATACTTTTGGGTTCATCGGATCAAGATCAATGGATTTATTAAAAGCCCTTATCGCCTCATTTCCACGATCGAGGTCTTTAAAAATAAGACCCTTTTCAAACCACAGTTTTGAGTTATCTGGATTTATTGAAGTGGCTTTTTCAAAAGCCTGGAGGGCATTATCTAAACTTTTTACAGCCTCATAGCGCCTGTCAAGCGATTTAAGGTCAGTACCCTTAAGTTTCCATACCATCCCTTTTGCATACAGTGAGAACCAATCCGAAGGATCCTTTTCAAGCGCTTTATCAAGCAGTGCCAAGCTCTGAGCATACTGCCTTTGCATTCCCAGATTCAGTCCTTTTCGCGCCATAGCTCCTGAATGTTCAGGTTGAAGTTCAAGAACTTTACTAAAAGCGGTCAGTGCTTCTGCTTCTTTACCCATATTTGAGAGTATAATGCCTCTATCAAACAGGATATATACGTTATTCGGGTCTTTTTCAATCATCTTTTCATAGATCTTCAAAACTTCAGCATCCATTTTGAGTTCCTTAAGTATCATTGCCTTATCTGAAAAAATCTTGAGATTGTCAGGCTCGGACTTTAGCACTTTAT
>JAJRAP010000176.1 GCA_028679855.1 Candidatus Methanoperedens sp. | reverse complement strand
TTGTTTTGGATTCAGTGAAGCGCCGGGACTGTTAAAATATGTAATTTAAGCGATTAATATGTAGCGCCTGTCCCTGAATTCCCGGAAAATTCCTTATTTTTTCCCTCTCAGAAACAGTAAATAGCTATCACAGCATATAATCAAAAACATGCCCAAGATCCACATCCTCGATGAAGCCACGGTAAACAAGATAGCAGCGGGCGAAGTCATAGAGCGTCCTGCATCTGTAGTAAAAGAACTTATCGAGAATAGTATCGACGCAGGCGCATCCGATATCAGGATAGAGGTCGAAAGAGGTGGAAAGAAGCTCATACGCGTCACTGATAACGGCTGCGGCATGAATAGGGAAGATGCATCCCTCTCGTTCGTCCAGCATTCCACAAGTAAAATACGGAAAATAGAGGATCTCGATAACGTACTGACAATGGGGTTCAGGGGAGAAGCGTTATCCTCCATCTGCGCAGTTGCAAAGGTGGAGTTAGTCACGAAAACAAAAGAAGAACTTGCAGGTACGAAGGTCATTGTTCACAGAGGAAAATTGACGGGCATAAGTGATGCAGGCGCGCCAGATGGGACTTCGGTTACGGTCGAGGAGCTTTTTTTCAACACCCCTGCACGGAAAAAATACCTGAAATCAGATAGCACAGAGCTTGCCCACATCATAGATACGGTGACAAAGAACGCTCTGGGGCACAATGATGTAAGCTTTACCCTGCTCCATAACGGGAAAGAACTCGTTTGCTCTCCCGCCTCAGAGCTTCAGGATACCATACTTCATATCTACGGGCAGGAAGTTACAAGAGCCATGCTTGCTGTCAATTTTAGCTCGCGTTTCGCGACCATTACTGGAGCGGTCTCAAAACCCGCTATAACACGGGGTACTATGGACGCCCAGTCATTTTATATCAACAGCAGGAGCGTGACATCAAGAGCGCTGGGCTTTGCTCTCCGAAGGGGCTACGGCACGCTCATACCGCATGGGCGTTTTCCCATTGCGGTCTTAAAAATATCAGTTGACACAAGAGAAGTGGACGTCAATGTGCATCCAACAAAGAACCAGGTGCGTCTGAGCCATGAATGGGAGATATCAGAAGCGGTGACGATGGCGGTGAGCAGCGCACTTTCTGATCAGGACCTTGTGCCACCTGTTAAAACCTCACAATCGTTTCTGTACGAGAAAATCGACAGTCCGACCGTGATCAGGGAAGAAGATACGCGGTTCAGGGTACAGATGAAGGACACGGAGCGGCGGCTGCGGCGTACTGAAATGGGCATCGACAGGAAATCTGATACCGAAAAACCACAGGTAAAAGTCCTCGGTCAGGTGGACGCCCTTTATGTCATTGCTGAAACAAAAGACGGGATCATGATAATCGACCAGCACGCAGCCCATGAGCGCATACTTTTTGAACAGGTGCGCGATTCAAAGCGCGCGGATTCGCAGGAGCTTATCGTTCCTATTAACCTTGAACTGAATCCAAAGGAGAAGGTGTTGATGAAGGAGTGCATCCCGTATCTTGAGGAGTTCGGCTTTCGGATATCTGAATTCGGACATGATGCGTTCGCAATAACCGCAGTCCCCAGCGTTCTGGGAAAGCTTGAAGACCCGGAGCTTGTACACGACATAATCACAGACATACTTTCAGAAGGGAGGATAAAAGATGAGACCGGGCTCTTTGAGAGAGTAACAAAGAGTATCGCATGCAGAGGGGCGATAAAGGCAGGGGCTGACTGCTCGCCCGGACAGATGGGGCGCCTCATAGAGCAGCTTTTCCAGACAGAGAATCCTTATACCTGCCCTCACGGCAGGCCAACGATGGTTTCTTTTAACAGGGAGGAACTGGATAAGCTGTTCAAGAGGAGCTAAAAAATGATTGACCCGGTAAACAATTTCCAGATACCCGAAGATTGGGCAAAGCGGGTAAGGATCCCCGTAGAATATCTTATTAGCCGTATTCAGACCGGACGTTATGTCGTTCTTTCGGACGGTTCGCTGCTAAGGCGGGGCTTTACAACCGGGACTACTGCAGCGGCGGCTGCAAAGGCGTCTGTATTGTCTTTAAAAAAGAGCGTTTCGAAGGTCTCAGTCCCCACACCAGCCGGTCTTCGTGCCATCCTGCCCGTTATTGCAAAGAACGGAAAGGCTTCAGCGATAAAAGACGCAGGAGACCATGCTTCTGATGCGACAGGAGGCATGGAAATCGTGGCAGAGGCAAGAGAACATGATAATATAGTTATAAAAGCAGGCACAGGAATTGGCTCAAAAAAAGGCATACCTGCAATAAACCCATCCCCTTTGCGCCAGATAGAAGAGGCGGTAAAAGAGGCTCTTACTGAAACCGGATTAAAAGGGGCATTCGTTACCATTTCGGTCCCTACAGGCGAGGAAATCGCAAAAAAGACGCTAAACGGGCAAGTGGGCATAACTGGAGGGATATCAATTCTTGGCACCACGGGTTTCGTTGAGCCCTGGAATGAGCATCTGGGAGAGATGAAAGAAGAACTCATCAGGAAGGCGGACAGGATCGTCCTTACTACGGGACGGTTTGGAGTGAGATTCTCGCATATGCTTTTCCCCGGCTACAATGTCATACTTATCGGAAGCGACATATCCCGTGGTCTTTCTGCCGCAAAAGAAAAGGCGGACGTCATAATATCAGGGCTTCCGGGTTTGATACTCAAATGGTCTTATCCAGACATCCTGAAAGATAGCGGTTACATCACCGTGCAGGAAATGATCGATGAATCTCCTGATAACATCCTTATTGACAGGGGTCTTGAGAAGGCTGTGAAGCTATCGGGCAGAAGAGTGGTGCTTTTTAACAGGAACGGGACAATACTTCGCGATAGCACGTCCCAGGGCAAAAAAAGAGGAGATTTCTCATGAAAATTGTAGGTGTGGGCGCAGGACCAAATCTCTTGACCCCGGAAGCGGCATCCGCCATTGAGGGCGCAGGAATAATATTTGGCTCAAGAAGGGCGATAGAACTGGCGAAAGAACATATAAAATGCGAGGCTCACGAGCTTAAGGATTACACGCTGAATTCCCTTCCTCAGGACGCAATCGTGCTTTCGACTGGTGACCCCATGCTTTCAGGGCTCGGAAAATTCGCAAAAACAGGGGATGTGGTCATACCAGGAATATCCTCTTTGCAGCTTGCGTGTTCACATCTCCGTGTGGATGTTGATGCGCTGGCGGTCATAACAGCCCATTCAAGAGACGTGGAAGCAGTAAAAAGCAGGTTAATAAAAGAGCTGAAGGGCGGAAAAAACATATTCCTCCTTCCCGACGCCAAATTCGGGGTGGATGAAATGGCTGCCTTACTGAAACAACGTGGTATTTCAAGACGGATATGGGTATTTGAGAAGCTTGCCTATCCTGATGAACGTATTTCTGAAGGCACGACAGAGCGACCGCCCGTTGCGAAATCCGGGCTTTATTGCATTATGATCACTGACGTTCCCTATCCATGCCATGTCAAAGTACCGGACTCCTGACCAGAAGCGATGTATTCAAGATTGCTGGGATTATGCTGAAAAGACTTCTGTTCTTGCTCCAGTTTATGATGCCTCTATCTATTAGCGCAGGAATGAACGCATGGTGGACCTGTCTGATATGGTTGCTGCGTTCTGGGATGGATCTTCTGGCGGCACTGGTAATTGTATGGGTTATGTCAGATCAGTAGGCAAACGTATGATCCGTTTTTCTGATTTCACCGGGACTAAGCTGCATGTGGAGT
>JAJRAP010000175.1 GCA_028679855.1 Candidatus Methanoperedens sp. | reverse complement strand
TTTCAAACTCGAATCAGCAACAACAGGCACAGGCTCACCTTTCTTTCTGTCCCGCATCGCCTGCCATGTGCTCCTGAACACTTCGCCGTTATAATCCCAGTCCACAGTCCAGTAATCGATGAGCGCGGCGAAGTTCTTAGCCAGCATCTTCTCTATCTCAGGGCGCTTTTCCTCATCTTTCAGGGGAATATCAAGAACAACATACTGCTCCATTTTTAGCTGGACATCCACAGTATCGCCATCCCTCTGCCGCACGTTGGGCTCTCCCATCCGCAGATACGGCTTCTGGTAAAAGGTGATCTTATCCGCAAGGCTGCCGCCGTTCACACCTGTCTTTCGCAGGTACTTCAGCACATCCGAAGGAATGACCTTGAATTCACAGTCTGCGATCTCTTTTCTGGCTGCTTTCAGCCGCGAGAAGTCATTATCAAAGTCAAGCTCATAATCCCATGCAAGAATCACAATTTTCTTATACCCTTTTCCATCAGCAAGATGCGCCTGCTTCGCAAGGTCAATGGCTTTGCGCCCAGTCATGGGTCTGTCTGGCTCGCACACAAAGACAAGCGTGCTTTTATCATCCTGCTTTATCCCGAACCCCTGCATATCATCGCGCGGCACCGCTCCAAAGAGCTTGAGAATGATATTGTACATCTCCCGCAGCTTCACATCGCGCATATAAATGAGCTGGCGCTGGTAGTTGCCCAGGTTCTGGATGAGGAAAGGCGCAGCGTTCTGGTTCACGAGGCGCGCGCGGGTGACCTGGATGGCAGTTTTCGAGAGGTCAGAGGTTATCCAGCGGCACCCCAACCTTTCGGCGACAGCGGCTGTTGTGCCTGAACCGCCAAAGAAGTCGGTGATAAGTGGCATTTTAATACCTTCTTTCTTACATATTTCTGGATCTTTGGTTGCTGTCTTTATTATTCTTTCAATCAAAGGTTCCGGTTTTTGTGTTTCAAATCCTAGCCGTTCTTTAGCTTGAGAATTAATAGGTGGAATATCTTCCCAAAGTGATTGAATTGGTTTACCTTTCCATTCATCAAGAAATTGGCGACGCATAAGCTGAGCACCTGGTTTAGTGGGGAAATGGATGCGCCCTTCACGGTCCATTTTTTCCATTGTTTCAAGTGATACTGCCCAACCTTTTTTTGGCGGTGGATAGCCTTTATAAGCGTACATCAATGTTGGACGATAATCGGGATTACTCAAATCTCCGAGTTTAAACCTCCTGCCATTAGGTGTCAATTGGGTATACCGTTCGCGTATATATTCTTCTGCTCCTTCCTTAGTGAACTGTGGTGTGAAGGTATATTGTTCTGTTTTAGAATACCAAAGAATTGAATCGGTTACTGCACCAAATCTTCTCCTTTCGCTTTGTGATTGTCCAAGACGTCGTTTCCAAATAATTTCATTCAAGTAACGTTCCGCACCAAATATCTCATCTAATAAAAACTTGACAAAACTGGACATCCCATGGCCTATATGCACATATATACTCCCTTTCTCCGACAGCAGCCGCTTCATCAACTGCAATCTCGGATACAGCATATCCAGGAAGCTGTCAATCCCCCTGTCCCATGTATCAGTATATGCCAGTCTCTCGCTCATCGGCATCTCTTTCTCAAATGTCTTATCCCCTATGGTAACCTCATTCGGGAAATTGAAATTCTCCCCAGTATTAAAAGGCGGGTCGATGTATATCAGGTCGATCTGTCCCTCATATCCCTGCGCCAGCAGCGCCTGCATCACAAGCAGGTTATCCCCCCAGATGAGGCGGTTGGGCTGGGTGTCTATCTCCTTCTTTTCAGTCTCGAAGAAACTGCGAAGGTCACCCGTGGCTTTATTGGGGACTACTATCTCTGCTGTCTGGAAATCAAGGTCTTTTGGCGAAGGCTCTTTACGCGGCTTGGATGCCCAGATCAGGCGGGCTGTGCCGCGCTGCTTTTTCTTCTCGGCGCCGTACTGGAGGCACTCTTCCTGAATTTTCCAATCGGGGTTTTGGGGGAGTTCTGATGACATTTTAATAATCTCTGGTATAATAAAAAATTTCAGACGGTTGAAGACACCCGCTTAATAAATCTGTGTTCGTATATACAACATCCTTGTGGGCAGGCAACTCCCGCATCTCATGTAATCCATTCATTATACATTTCCTCTATTTATTCAAAGAATAATTGTTTATGCCCCGACTTTTCAGCTTTGCGTTGCATTTTGTTTTTTTCCGAAATAGTTTCAGCGATTTTTTCAGCATACATGGAAATCAGAGCCCGTCTGGTATTGTCATCGCTATCACGGTAATTTTCTAATTTTGCTTTCCACATATTTTCTTCCATTCCCAGAGCAGTTCCAACTTTTTCTTTTTCCTTATCTATACCAGTTAATCTCTGCAAACGACCAGTCATTAAACAAATGAATAATTCCGGTCTTCTGGTAATTTTTCTATTTCCTGCCTGGTAAGAACCTTCAAGTTTGCAGATTCTTTCAACAATATCCCACGGCAAATGTTCAGGTTGATATGGATCAAGTATCCAGAGACTTGGATAATTCGGGTTAACATGTGAAATTACGAATTCAACAGCTTTTTCGATAGGAAGAGATTCTATCACTGTTCTGACTCTTTCTGGTAAATGAATATTCGATAAACCATTTTCAAGACTTTTCTTTTGCGCCCGAAGTTCATTTTCATCGGGATGATATGTATTTAAAAATAATAATTTTCCACTTTGATATTTCTTGAGGCATTCAGCAGCCAACAAAGCAGACCCCATCCAGGTTTTTTTCTCTACAGGACAAAAACAAAAACCAAATGAAGCATATAAATCAAATATATCTAAAGTGGGTAGTTTCGATTTTCCATCCTTTCCAACCTGGTTAGACCAGATATCCAGGTACTCTTCCAAAAAAGCATGTTTTTGTCTAGAATGCCATTTTGTTTGTTCACATACCCTGCCTTCTGGATCAACTATTTGTCCCATTTACTATGCCTCAATAATTTTTCTTGCTCTATAAAATGACTGAGGGAACTCTTCTCGTAAAACCCATTCTGAACCCGGATTTTTTGGGATTTGCCCTCGAATATTGGGCTTGACAAAGAGCGGTATGTCATAAGAGGATATCAAATCAACAACTCTTTTTACTATTTTTGGGTCTACGCTTTTAGCACCAATGCCCGTTTGTGCGCCAATAATAGCCCAATCAATGCCGGTGAGGTCATCTGGCAAAAAATTTCCTAATAAAGGTTCAAATGAAATGAATTTCATTATTGCTGTTGATTTTTTAAGTGTATCGAGCGGCTCTTCCCAATATCTCGATGTTCCATCAATCGAAATTCCAAGCCATACATTTTTTGGAAATTTGTCTCTAAATTCTGGCTCAATTATTTTTTGCTTTGTCAAAATCTGGTAAGCATGCCATTTTGCCTTGTCCATAACCCTGTAAATGTCTTCACGCCAGCTGCTTTTTACC
>JAJRAP010000174.1 GCA_028679855.1 Candidatus Methanoperedens sp. | reverse complement strand
CAGCTGGCAGAGAACCACGTTCGCTCCAGTTGCTGCAATCCTGTCAACTATATCCTTCACGATCTGCTCTTCCCGGTCAAGATACTCCGCAAGCTCACCAGGTGAAGATATCTTTATTTCTGCTTCAAGCTCCATTTTGCTGAATTCTATCGGCCTGGTAATAAGAGCAAGTTTTGCATTTTTTACTCTTGTAGGCATATTGGTCTGAGCCCTATCCTTGTTAAGCACGATGCCATTGATCAGTTCGCTGTCATCCAGACTTTTTCCCACTCTTTTCTCGATCTTTATATTATCAATGTCAACAGACTTTTTTCCATCTTCTTCATCCACTATTGCCCTTATCGCTGATACGACGATCTGAGCCAGTTTTTCATTAGAGCTTTCTGCTCCTTTTCCTGTCATCGCTGTCTTTGCAATGCTAAGGAGGGCTGCCTCGTCCTCCTGCGTGATGGTATGAGTGATATCCTGTAAAAGCTCAATTGCTTTTTCTGAAGCCATTCTGTAGCCTGTTGTGATATTTGTAGGGTGGACATCCTGTTCCAGTAATTCTTCTGCCTGTTCAAGCAGTTCTCCTGCAAGCACGACCGCCGTAGTTGTGCCATCCCCTACTTCATCATCCATCGTCTTTGCCACTTCCACAAGCATCTTTGCTGCGGGATGTTCGATGTCCATCTCTTTAAGTATGGTTACGCCATCATTCGTGATGGTGATGCTGCCTCCTACAAGCATCTTGTCCATGCCCTTTGGCCCCAGCGTGGTTCTCACCGCGGCGGCGATAGCTTTTGCCGCCATGATATTATTGTTACGGGCTTCTTTTCCCCGAGTTCGCTCGGTTCCTTCTCTCAAAATTATGATCGGCTGTCCGCCAAGTTGTGCTGCCATGAATATTATCCTCCAAGTCTTGATTTTTAGCAAATCAATGTTTGAAGTTCTATATAAACATGACGCTCACGAAAAAGGAATATTGCAGGATAACTATTTATAGTGCGAGGAAGTTAGAACAAGATTATCTTATGGCTTTTCACGTGATGCTTATTCCCACACTTGGATGTCCTTCCAAATGCAGTTATTGCTGGAGTTCAGATGAAAGGTCTCCGATAATGAGCATTGAGACCATAAAGGAAGTGGTCAAATGGTTAAAGGATTTCAGGAATGAACCTGTCACATTCACTTTTCACGGCGGGGAGCCGCTCCTTGCAGGTGCAAAATTTTACAGGGAGGCGTTGCCATTATTGACCGAGGGTTTAAGTCATCTTAAACCTGCCCTTGCAATGCAGACAAACCTCTGGAAAATGACGCCTGAACTTGCGCAGATACTGGCTGAGTATGATATTCCAATAGGCTCAAGTCTTGATGGTCCGAAAGAGATCACAGACTATCAAAGAGGAAAAGGATACTATGATAAAACCTTAGACGGCTACGTGATCGCAACAGAAAATGGTCTCAAAGTCAGCTTTATCTGCACTTTTACATCTTATTCCATAAAATTCAAAGAAGATATTTTCAATTTTTTCCTTGAGAACGGTCTTAATCTCAAATTACATCCAGCGCTGCCATCAATACGTTCAGATGATCCGGGTAAATGGGCGCTTGCTCCGGAAGAGTATGGAGAATTGCTGGAATATCTGCTGGATAAATATCTGGAAAACCTTGGCAAGATCGAGATCATGAATATTGACCACATGTGCAAATGTGTTCTGACCAATAAAGGCACTGTCTGCACGTTCGTTGACTGTATGGGTGATACATTTGCTGTGGGACCTGATGGGAGCATATATCCCTGTTACCGCTTTGTGGGTATACCAGAATATGTTATGGGGAATGTCTATGACCATCCCAGCATTAAGGATCTTTCCAGGTCTGATGCATGGAAGCTTATGTTCCGGTTCAAGGATTATGTGGACAAGAATTGTGGTGAATGTAAATACATTAAATTCTGCCGGGGAGGATGTCCCTACAATGCCATAGCACCTACTGATGGTGAAATAAAGGGCGTTGACCCGCACTGTATCGCCTATAAAAGAATATTCAAAGAAATAACCGAGCGGTGGGATAAGGAATTTTTTGGAGGCTATGGAGAGATGGAAATGTTTGGTCTTCCATCTGGGCCAAAGACAGATGGTAAAGCGGGGATAATGTCGTTAATGCTTAAGCGGATATGAAACATGTCCGTGTTTAACGCAAAGTTCTATGATTTTATGGTTCATTTACCAGACGAAATGGACTCTGTTATCAGTCTTGTTTCTGCGGCAAAAGAATTCGGGTACTCAGGGATAGCAGCGCTCAACCTGAAAAAGAACAGAACTGATATGAACCAGTTACCAAAGGATTTTTCGATCTACAACGCAATTGAAGTTTCAGGGAAACCATCAAAGCTCAGGGATGAAATAAGAAAATACAAAGACACAGGTGAGATCCTGATAGCAAGGGGAAGGAACGAAGAGGTTGCCCGCGCTGCTGTGGAGACAGAAAGGCTTGATATAATTTTGCAGCCAGTTAAATTCAACAACGTCCTTGGTAAAATAGCATCTGATAATTCAATTGCGCTCGGTTTTAATATCGGTTCCATTATACACACAAGAGGTGAGGAGAGGGTACGGGAACTGCGGATAATGAGGGCAAACCTGATGTACGCCCGAAAGTACGACCTGCAAATGGTTCTGACCTGTGAGCCCTATTCCATGTATGATTTCCGCTCTCCAAGGGAGATGGCAGCACTTGGAGGTCTGTTCGGCATGAGCCTGAAAGAAGCTGTTGACGGTATGAGCACAGTTCCTCTTGATATAATACGAAAAAAAAGCACAGGGCACATACAGGAAGGTGTTGAAATAATATGAAGACACTTCCTGTGCTTCGCGAGAAGAAACGGTATATCGCATTCAAGATAATTTCAGAGAATACGATAAACCGTAGAGAGCTGACCGAGGAATTATTTGATTCAATGTACTCACTGTTCGGAGATAAAGGGACAAGCGAAATAAATCCAGCGCTTATGTCATATGACGGGGGATTCGGGGTACTGCGCTGCCAGAAAGACAGGACGTCAGATACAAGAGCAGCCCTTGCATGCATAAACAGGGTCGGGGGGGACTGCGTTTCCATCCAGGTCCTTGGCATTTCAGGTACTGTGAAGGGGGCAATGGAAAAGTTTATACAACAGAGTATCATTAAAGAGACCGAACTAGAGAAAGATTAACAGGAGCATCTAAAAGTAATACCTTTTTAAAATCTCGGAGATGATATAATGCAAATGGCACCACAGATGGGATATGACAGGGCGATAACAGTATTCAGCCCTGATGGAAGGTTGTTCCAGGTTGAGTATGCGCGAGAGGCAGTAAAACGCGGAACGACCGCAGTAGGAGTCAAAGCGACAGATGGAGTGGCGCTGCTTGTTGATAAGCGTGTAACGAGCAAACTGCTTGAAGCAGAGTCTATTGAAAAGATATTCCAGATAGATAATCATATAGGAGCAGCAACGTCAGGGCTTGTTGCGGATGCGAGGGCACTGATCGACCGCGCAAGGGTTGAAGCGCAGATAAACATGGTCACATATGACGAACCCATTGGCGTAGAGGTCCTATCAAAGAAAATATGCGACTTCAAACAATCGTACACCCAGTACGGCGGTGTAAGACCTTTCGGAACAGCGCTTCTTATTGCGGGAGTGGATGACAGCAGGGCGAGACTTTTTGAAACAGACCCGAGTGGGGCACTGCTTGAATACAAAGCTACAGGCATCGGTTCGGGTCGAACCGAAACAATGGAAGTGTTCGAGAAAAAATACAGGGATGACATTGATCTTGAAGGTGCGATCATCCTGGGGCTTGAGGCGTTACACAGT
>JAJRAP010000173.1 GCA_028679855.1 Candidatus Methanoperedens sp. | reverse complement strand
TGCTCACTTGCTTATTTATTGATGGCATTGCTACTAAAAATTGAAGGTAAATTAAAATGGATGAAGATGGAAAAAGTGAGAAAAACCACTATCCTTGGACGTTTGGCTGCCCTATCTGCGGTGGTGAATTTGTATTAATAAGTTCAGTATTTGACCATATGAGCAAGATGCATAACTCAAAAATACACCGAAATAATGAGGTATCGGTTTCAGGGAGGAATCAAAGATGAAGTTGCTGGAAGAGGCTTTCAGGATAACATTTGATGATATGACCGCAGATGTGAGAGTTTCAGATGTCCCTGTTATTCTCATGAGCAAGAAAACTTTCGGGATGATACATAAAGAACTGGTGACAGTGCTTGGAAGGCGGGGGGAGAGCCTGCTCTACCATGCTGGATATGAGGCAGGGAGGCAGGGGGTAGCGACCATGAAAAAATGGTGGGACTTCAGAAACAAAGACGAAGTGATCGAGGCATACAAGAAACAGTTCTCCAGGTTTGGGTGGCTCTATCTCGACAGTATAGAAGAGGACGTAGATAAGACTGAAATAAGAATAACAGTTCACAATAACTTCGAATCCCGGCAGTATCAAAAAAAATCCGATGACCCGGTCTGCTATTTTACCAGGGGATACCTCTGCGGGTTCGTAGAGGTGGCTTTTGGGATGGAAGCTCTGAGGTGCGATGAAGTTCGCTGTGAAAGCAGGGGAGATGACCACTGCGAATTTCTTATTAAACCAATGTTCTGGTGATTGACATGCCTATTACAAGGAACATTATCCGGATCAATGATTTAAATAGCGGTTTTATTGATGAGTTCGTGGAGAGTGGGAGAAAGATTTTCGGTGAAGACGTGCTGCGTTCCGTCGAGTTGTGCATCCAGTGCGGCTGCTGTACAGGGAGCTGCCCATCAGGCAGAAGGACAGCTTTCCGTACCCGGAAAATTTTTAGAGAGACGTCTCTCGGTTTTAAGGACAGTGTTCTCGGAAGTGACGATCTTTGGCTCTGCACCACCTGCTATACGTGTTATGAGAGGTGTCCGAGAGGTGTAAAAACCACAGACATCATAAGGGTTCTGCGCAATATGGCAGTGCGCGAGGGCTATATGGCGGATGCCCACAGGATGACCGCAAGTTATGTGTTCAAGACAGGGCACGGGGTGCCTGCCAATGAGGAAGTCCAGAAACAGAGGGTTGAACTCGGGCTCAACCGGCTTCCTCCCACCACTCATTCATTCCCCGAGGCGCTCAGGTCAGTTCAGGAAGTATTGAGACTCACTGGTTTTGATGAGATAGTTGGGTTTAACTGGGAGACTATGGAACTTCGGGGGAGAATATGAAAGAGTACGCCACTTTTCTTGGGTGTATAATCCCGAACCGTTATCCTGGAATCGAAGCCACATCTACCAGCATACTGAAATATTTTGATATAGAACTTCTCCCGATAAACGGGGCGTCGTGCTGTCCTGCGCCGGGTGTTTTCAGTTGTTTTCACCTTGAATCATGGCTTGCAATCGCGGCAAGGAACATAGCAATCGGGGAAGAGACGGGGCAGGATATAGTGACCATGTGCAACGGCTGTTACGGCTCGCTTGCCGAGGCAAACCATCTCCTGAATGGAAATAAGGAGCTGAAGGACAAAATCAATGAAATCCTCTCAAAGGTGGGATGCGAATTCAAGGGGAACTCAAAAATAAAACACATGATTGAGGTTTTTTCTGAGGATATCGGAGTAAAAAAAATACAGGAGTCGATGAAAAATACTCTCGATGGTATAAAGGTATGCACCCACTATGGATGTCACTTCCTTAAACCATCTGAAATAAAGAAGCATGGAAGTTCAGAGCGGCCCAGATTCCTTGATGATATCGTCAGAGCTACGGGGGCTGAGAGTATAGATTATAAGGACAAAACAATGTGCTGCGGGTTTGGGGGCGGCGTTCGTGCCAAAGATATCGATGTGACCCTTGATTTTACACGAGAAAAACTAAAAAACATCATCTTGGCAGGCGGAGACTGCATCGTTGATCAGTGTGCGTCATGCCATCTCGAGTTCGACAGGGGCCAGGCGGAGATAAAAAAGATATACGGCGAAGAATTCCGCCTTCCAGTGCTTTATTTCACACAGCTGATCGGACTTGGCCTCGGAATGGAACAGAAAAAGCTTGGACTTGAATTTCAAAACATTCCTGCACAATCGCTGCTGGATAAGATCAATGGAGGAAGGAAATGACAAATATTGGTGTTTATATCTGTCACTGTGGAACGAATATAGCCGGTGTTGTCGATGTGGAGGGACTGACACAAAAGGTTGCGAAATTAAAAGACGTATCTCTTGCTAAGGACTACAAGTACATGTGTTCAGAACCGGGACAGGACCTGATAAGGGAAGATATCAAAAACAGGAATCTCGACAGGGTAGTGGTGGCGGCATGTTCACCCCGCATGCACGAAAATACATATAAGAAGGTGCTTGCCAGCGCAGGGCTCAATCCCTTCCTTTTAGAGATTGCAAATATCAGGGAGCAGGCATCATGGGTGCATCTGGATAAAGAGAAGACCACAGATAAAGCCCTTGACCTTATAAAGATGGCAGTGGCAAAAGTGAGGATGGATGAGCCGCTGACAAGTTTATCCGCAAATGTCATCCAGCGCGTTCTTGTCATAGGAGCAGGGATAGCAGGAATACAGACATCTCTTGACATTGCGAATATAGGGTTTGATGTTGTCCTGGTGGAAAAAGAGCAGAGCATAGGCGGCAGGATGTCCCAGCTTGGAAAAACCTTCCCCACGCTTGATTGCTCTGCCTGCATACTGACCCCCAAAATGGTGGAGGTCTCCTTAAATCCCAGGATAAAGCTGTTCACCTACTCAGAGGTAGAGGAGATTTCGGGATTTATAGGCAATTTCAAGGCAAAGATCAGGAAAAAATCGCGGGGACTGGATGAAAGTCTTTGCACGGGATGCGGTTTATGCCAGGAAAAATGCCCCACAAAAGTGCCGAGTGAATATGATGAGAAGATGGGAAAAAGAAAAGCGATATACACACTGTTCCCGCAGGCTGTTCCCAATATTCCAGTGATTGACAGGGCCAGTTGCTTATATATAACGAAAGGAAAATGCGGGGTATGCAAGAAGGTGTGCCCGGCTGGCGCTATTGATTATGAACGCACAGATGAGTTCATCGAAGAAGAAATCGGGGCTGTGGTCGTTGCTACGGGATTTGACCCGTTTGACCCCGTCTCCAAAGAAGAGTACGGGTTCGGGATATACAGGAACGTGATCACAGGACTCCAGCTTGAGAGGCTCCTGCATGCAGCCGGTCCAACTAAGGGAGAAGTGGTGAGACCTTCGGATGGAGCGATTCCGAAAAGAATTGCATTTGTGCAGTGCGTGGGGTCAAGGGACGAGCATGCCAATAAATACTGCTCAAGGGTCTGCTGCATGTATGCCATAAAAAACGCCCTTCTTATAAAGGAGCACCATCCTGAAAGCGAGATATTTATATATTATATCGATATCAGGGCTTTTGGCAAAGGCTACGAAGAGTTTTACAAGCGTGCTCAGGAAAACGGAATCAAATTCATGCGCGGCAGGGTTGCAGAGATTTTCGAAGAGCAAAAGAGCAGAAATCCTGTCATACGTGCAGACGATACGCTGCTTGGCATGGTCACCGAGAACGAACTGGATATGGTGGTGCTCTCGGTGGGGATGATTCCGAGGTCTGACTCTTCCAAGATCCAGAAGATGCTTGGGCTGGCTGCCAGCCCGGACGGGTTCTTCATGGAAGCGCATGCAAAACTCCGGCCTGTGGACACACTTGTTGATGGCGTATTCCTTGCCGGGACAGCACAGGGTCCCAAGGACATTCCTGACACGGTCGCACAGGCAAAAGGGGCGGCATCAGGCGCCCTTGAAGTTATCTCGCATAAGACACTGCAGCTTTCTCCGCTGATTTCTGAAGTCGATGAGAGGCTGTGCAGGGGCTGCGGCGACTGTAAGGATGTATGCGAGTATGGAGCTATTGAGATTGTAACCCTCGACACCCACAAAGTGGCAAGAATAAACCCAGCAATATGCAAAGGCTGCGGTGCATGTGCTGTGGCATGCTGTAACGGCTCAATCAAGCTTCGCAATTATACCGACAGCATTACATTTGCCATGCTTGATGCCACGCTGGGAGGTGCAGTATGACAGAATTCTCTCCAAGGATTGTGGCTTTCTGCTGCAACTGGTGCAGCTATGTGGGCGCAGACCTTGCAGGCACAAGCAGATTGAAGTACCCCGATAATATCAGGATTATGCGAGTGATGTGTTCCGGTCAGGTTTTTCCCTCCTATATACTGAAAGCGCTGGAACTCGGAGCTGACGGTGTGCTGGTCGCCGGTTGCCACATCGGCGACTGCCACTATGTCTCAGGAAATAAGAAAGCTCAGGAGAGGGTCGAGACGCTCCTCAGAGTTATGAAGACCCTGGGGCTTGACCCCAGAAGAGTGAGATTGGAGTGGATTTCAGCCAGTGAAGGGATGAAATTCGCCAGTACTGTAAAAGAATTTGTAGAAGAGATCAAAGAACTTGGTCCCAATCTATTGGGAGTGAGATAATGAAACAGATAATAAAGAGGACAAAAGCGTATTACTGTGTGGAATGCGGGAAATGTTCAGGGTCGTGCCCTGTAGCAAGGGTCAATGAAGGTTTCTCCCCCAGGGTAATAGTAGAAAGAGCCCTTTCAGGGATGAAAGGAGAGATCGAGGGGGACAGGGAACTGTGGACCTGCCTGACATGTGAAGCCTGTACAACAAAGTGTCCATCCACAGTGAAATTTTCCGAATTTATTCGCGGCATGAGGTCATCGGCATTCAATTCCGGATACACAAGCAGGTGTTCTCAGGGCGGTCTGCTGCATTCCATCCAGAGGGTGCAATCATACAGGGACATTGTTCAGAATAGACTTCAATGGATCTCGGACGACCTGAAAACCTCAACTGAAGGGGAAGTATTGTATTTCACCGGCTGTCTCCCTTATTTTGAGAACCTTTTCTCAGGGTTTGTTAATCCCCTCGAAATTGCAAGGAGCACGGTCAAGATACTGAATAAAGCAGGCATAAGTCCTGTGGTCTCCCCCAACGAACGCTGCTGCGGTCATGACCTCCTATGGACAGGCAACGTGGAAACCTTCCAGAAACTTGCGAGATTGAACATCGAGATGATAAAGGAAAGTGGTGCTTCTCGAATAGTGACCTCGTGCCCTGAATGTCTCAGGACACTGAAGCTCGACTATGCGGATTTCTTTGAAGGTACTGATATAGAAATAGTGCATATCTCTGAATTTATTTCATCGCTCATCAAGAATAATGATATTAAATTAAACAGGGCTGGTATTATGACATACCAGGATCCCTGCCGGCTGGGGCGGCATATGGGGATATACGACGCCCCGAGAGAGGTAATAAAGAGCATGGGAGAACTGGTAGAAATGAATAAGAACAGAGAAGAATCTTCCTGCTGCGGCGTGAGCGCCTGGGCAACATGCGAAGGTAATTCCAAACTGATGCAGATAGAAAGGCTCATTGAGGCAAAATCCACAGGGGCTGATATGCTTGTCACGTCCTGTCCAAAATGCCTTATCCATTTCAGGTGCGCTGTTCACAACCAGATACCGGTGGAGAAGGAAAAAGTCGATATCCCTGTGGTGGATCTGACTGTTGCCGCATGCAGGGCGCTGGCAGGTGAATGAAATGAAAAGCGTGCTTGTGATAGGGGGAGGAATAGCCGGAATCCAATCATCGCTCGACCTTGCCAACCGGGGTTACCATATCTATCTTGTGGAGCGGGAACCGAGTATAGGAGGACATATGGCTCTTCTCGATAAGACCTTCCCGACAAACGACTGCTCGATGTGCATACTCGCTCCTAAAATGAACGAGTGCAATGCGCATCCCAATATCGATATACTGTCTTATTCCGAAGTAATGGACCTGAGCGGCAATGCAGGAGACTTCACGGCAAGGGTACAGCGGAAAGCCAGATACATCAATGAAGAGAAATGCACAGGTTGCGGGGATTGCACCGCCAAGTGCCCGTCAAAAGTACCCAATGAATACAACGGCAACCTCGATAAAAGGAAATCCATATTCCTGCCTTATCCGCAGGCAGTCCCCAGGGTAATGACCATTGACAGAGAGCACTGTATATACCTCACTAAGGGAAAATGCGGTAACTGCAAAAAGGTTTGCAATGCTGGTGCAGTGGATTATGAACAGAAGGACACCTTTGTAGATCTCAACGTTGCGGCTGTGATAGTGGCGACAGGATTCGACATGTTCGACCCGACCCACATGCAGGAGTACGGGTATGGAAAGTACGCAAATGTGATCACAGCCATGGAATATGAACGAATGATATGCGCCTCAGGGCCAACAGGGGGGCATCTTGAGACCGCGCCAGATAAGGAGCATCCAGGTAAGATAGCTTTTATCCAGTGCGTTGGATCAAGAGACCTGCAGCACAATCCGTACTGCTGCAGTGTATGCTGCATGCATGCCATAAAAGAATCCATCCTCGCCAGAGAGCATTATGAGGACATAAAGCCCTATATCTTTTATACAGACCTGAGGGCAGTAGGAAAGGGGTTTGAGGAATATGCAGTAAGAGGTGAAAAGGAATACGGGATAAAGTACATAAGAGGCCGTCCCGGGCAGATCACTGAGGATGCCAGCACAAAGACGTTGACCGTGTGGTATGACGATACAGTCAACAGAAAGGTAAAAGGGCTTGAGGTCGACATGGCTGTGCTCTGTACAAGCCTCATCCCTGCAAAAGGCAGCGATAAACTCGCTGCCATTCTGGATATTGAACTTGACGAATACGGTCTCTACAAGAGCAGGGATGAGCTGACTGCACCTCTTGATACCAGAAGACCCGGGGTATTTATAGCAGGATATTGCCAGTCGCCCAAGGACATTCCTGAATCAGTTGCGCAGGGGAGTGGAGCCGCTGCCAGGGCAACTGAAGTGGCAGGAGGTGCGTATATATGAAAGATGAACCCCGGATTGGAGTATTCGTATGCCATTGCGGCACCAACATAGGAGGGTATGTGGATGTACCCAGCGTTGTGGAATACGCCAGGACTCTGGTTGGCGTTGTCCATGCCGAGAGAAATACATATACCTGTGCCGATGATGGTCTTACCGCGATAAAAAAAGCCATCAAAGACCACAATCTCAATAGGGTAATCGTGGCATCATGTACACCCAGGACGCATGCACCCCTTTTCCGCTCTGCCGTGGCAGACGCAGGGCTCAACCCCTACCTTTTCGAGCTTGTGAACATAAGGGAGCACTGCTCCTGGGTGCATATGAAGGAAAAGGAAGCAGCCACCCAGAAAGCCAAAGACCTTATAAGGATGGGTGTGGCAAGGACTGCACTGCTTGAGCCGCAGGAGGAGATCAGGATTAGCGTCACGCCCTCTGCGCTCGTCATAGGAGGGGGGATTGCAGGCATGACCGCTGCTCTTTCTATTGCGAATCAGGGGTTCAAGGTGGATATTGTCGAAAAGGATAGTGAAATGGGGGGAATGCTGCGGTATCTTAACGATCTGTATCCCGGGGGAAGGAAGGCGTCTCTGGTCATGGACGAGTTCATCGGGAAGGTGAAAAACCACCCGAAGATTGAAGTACATACGTCTTCAACCATTAAAAAGGTGGATGGGTATATAGGAAACTTTACGGTTTCGGTACAGAACGAAAAAGTGCCGCTTGACATCAAGACTGGAATCATAGTAGTTGCAACGGGAGCAGATGAATTTAAACCTGTTAACCTCTATGGGTACAGTGGCAGCGGTAACGTGCTCACCGAGCTTGAACTCGAAGAGAGATTAAAAAACGGGTCATTGCAAAAACTGGACAGTGCGATCTTTATCCAGTGCGTGGGTTCAAGAGGAGAGGGGCGGTCATACTGCTCAAGGATTTGCTGTAACGTGGCGATAAAGAACTCGAAATTATTGAAGCAGACGTTCCCTGAAGCTGATATCAACATACTTCACAACGGTATTCACGCCTACGGTACGTATGAGAAGATGTACAGGGAAGCCCAGGAACTGGGGGTAGGGTTTCGAAAGTATTCAAAGGAGAAGCCTCCGGAGGTTACTGTTGATGGAGAACGAATGCGGGTGAAGTTGTATCATGAACTCATGGGCAGGGAGATAGAATATACGCCCGATATCATAGTGCTGTCCACGCCGCTCATCCCGCATCCCGAGAACGGCGACCTCTCCAGGATGCTGAAGGTTCCGCTTGGTCAGGATGGGTTTTTCCTTGAGGCTCATGTGAAACTTCGACCTGTTGATTTTGCAACAGACGGTATCTTCCTGTGCGGAAGCGCAAGGGCTCCAGCAGATATAATCGAGAGCATCAACCAGGGTTATTCTGCGGCATCCAGAGCGGCAATACCGCTTATGAACGGCTACGTGCAGGCTGAAGCCATCACAGCAGTTGTGGACGAGACAAAGTGTATAGGATGCGGCTATTGCGCCTCTATCTGTCCTTACCGGGCTGCTTCGATGAATGAGAAGACGGTTGTGGCAGAGGAAGTTTCGTACATCACGAGGAAGTCGTATATCAATCCCGCTTTATGCAAGGGCTGCGGGACGTGTGCTGCAGGATGTCCCGCAGGGGCGATCACCCCGAATCATTTCACTTTACCACAGATTATGGCCACCATAAAGGCGTTTCAACAACCTGGAGCATATATATACGACCGCATAAAAGCATAAGGAGCGAATTATGAGTGAAATCATTAATATTGTCACAAGTGACAACGGGAAAATTATAAGAAAAAAAATGAAGGCATCCCCCTATGAATATACTATAGCCACACGAGCAAAGTGGGAGATGATAATAGCTAATGATGATGTTACCATCGGGGCAGGCAAATTTGAGCGTGTAAGAGTTAAGGATATTAAAGTGCAGAAAGACATGATAGCAGTCCCCTGCGCTTTCAATCAGCATCCTTTAGTATCTGTCATAAAGGTGGGAACCAGCAGCGGCCCAGCGCTCATGGAAACCGACCGCGTCGTCAACACCGCTTTTGTAGTCGGACATGAATCGGGGGAGATAAAAAAAGGCGACCTTCTCTCCATACTGAACCTGTATCCGATAATGTTCACACGGGATGCCACCAAACCTGTGCTGATCATGTGAGGATAATGGAAGCTGCGAAGATGGATAATCATTTACCCGATTCAAGATGCCCTGCCAGGAAAACGCTAAGGTCGACCACATCAAAGTCGTATTTCTTTTCTGGTTCTTTTTCATTCTTAAGGCAATTGAAATGCGCAAGGCATTTTGAACAGGTGGTAATAAGCGTCTTTGCACCCGTAGTCCGAGCCTCGTCCATCCGTGCAATGCGCAGGGCTTTTGTCTGCTCATTGCAGTTCATGAAACTGCTCACACCGCAGCACAGGGCATTTTCCTTCGAGTGCTCCATCTCTATTATCTTAACGCCGTTTGCTGTTAGCGCTTTTCGCGGAGCATCATACACACCCATATGCCTTCCAAGCCTGCAGGGATCATGATAAGTGACTTCAGCATTTATTTTTAATCCAAGCTTATCAAGAAGCTCGGAAATGTGGACCACCTTTATCCCGATATCGTAATCCTTTGAGAATGTGCGGTAGCATTCGGCGCAGCTTGTGATGAGCGTATCGATGCCGCTATCTTTTATGTATTTTATATTGGATATTTTCAATCTATCGAAAACATCTTTTTTTCCCTGCCAGAGCACATCATGACCGCAGCATTTCATCTGCATAACCTGAGGTTTTATGCCGAGTCTATCAAGAAGTTTGAGCGATGAGGTAGTGATAGACCCGAAATCCGTCCCTACATCATGCAGGAATAACCCCAGCAAGTCCACGCATCCCGGGAAGTAGCCGTATTTTGAATCCGATGTTTTTTCGATTTTAAAATTTCCACCGAGTTTTGAATTTAATTCAGCGTATTTGCTGAAAACACCCTGATGTGCGATTTCAAGAGGCTGTTTCCCTTCCCTTTTTTCTTTTATGAAACTTAAGAAATCCACCTGCTGAGGACATTCCGGCGGGCATAATCCACAAGTCAGACATGTCCAGATATCTTTTGTTTCAAGACCGTAAACATTGGAATTATAAATCGAACTTCGTGGAGATGTCTTTGAAACTCTGCGCATGGGGCATATGGATGTGCATTTACCGCACTGAAAACAGACTTGTATGTTACTCAAAATTACTCACCAGCGTTTATTTGGTGTAACGTTTTTTAGTTTTACATGGAATGATTAGCTTTAAAGATTTCGATTTTAACGCAATCTCCGATGGATGACTTTCCTATCAGGATGGTTCACATCAGTCCCTGTTCCCGGACCGCTTGTAACCTTTCCGGGAATCTTTATATCTATGTGCCACAATTATAAACTACTATATCGGAGGATGGAATTATGCGAGGATACGATGACGACAGTAATACAAGGGTTTTTATTGCTATTGCATTGATAGGAGGACTTATTGTTGGAGCCGGTTTTAACGGAATAATCGGTATTGTTTTACCGGCATCTCCACAGTTGAACGTAATAAGCATTCCGGACAATATCGGTGCAGGCAAGATAACAAATGTCAAGTTCATAACTATAAGCAAGAGCGCCGCACTGGGCAATGTAAATATCACGCTTTCAGGTGCTGCAGCAGGTCGCGGAACAACAGATGAAAATGGAATGCTTGAGCTTGCGGTGAATGCAACAACAAACGGCAGCATTAGTGTGTTGGCGTCAAGACCGGATTATCAAAATGCTACTTCAGTTATTACAGCCACACCAAAGCTGGATGTGGGCACTTCACCATCCTCAATAACCTCTGGAATAGATACTTTTGTGACATTTACGGTAATGAGCATGGGCAAACCTGTTGCAGGATCTGTGATAAATATTTCAGGAGCTGGTATATCTTTTGAAGGAATTTCAGATCCCAGTGGTCAGGTCATAAAGCAGCTCAATGTTCCGAGCACAGGAAAAGTTGTTGTAACCGCAATAAAAGAAGGATATACTGACGGTTCTGCTATTCTAACATCGACAAGCCAGCAGGTACTGGGCGTTTCTGCAAGCCACAATACGCTCATTGTCAATGTGCCGGTATATGTAACATTTACAGTAACGGCTGGAGGTTCTCCTGTTGCTGATGCAGGAATAAGCATAAGCGGCGCAGCAACCGGAGACGGTATCACAAACCCGGATGGAAAGACGATCATTTTAGTGACTCCACACACGACTGGCACCATAACGGTATCTGCGATCAAGACTGGTTTCGTGAGCGGATCAAGCACGATCACCTCTACAGGCACTCAATCGCTGTCAGTTTCTTCATCCCCATCATCAATAACAGCAGCAACTCCTACCTTCGTGACATTTACCGTGAAAAGCGACAATAACTTCATCAGCGAAGCCACGGTAACGCTCACTGGAGCAGCGAGCGGGAATGGAGTTTCGAACCTGAACGGCATCGCTATCATACAGATAAATCCGGCCGGACCTGGCACAATAACTGCGACAGCGGCAAGGACAGGATTCACTGCTGGCAGCACCACGTTATCCGCGGTCGGTCAGCAGACCCTCAGCGTGAGCGCGTCTCCTTCCAATGTCACGAACGGCGTGGCTACTTTTGTAACTTTTACAGTAAAAAGCAGCAATAATCCTGTGAGCGGTGCAACTGTGAGCGTGTATGGCGGCGGCATCACAGCAGATGGTATGACGAACACTGCCGGTCAGGTGACACTGCAACTTTCAGCCTCTGGCACCGGGACGATAAATGTGGCTGCGCGCAACGAAGGATATACTGAAGGGATCATGACGCTGGCGCGTTAATTTTTTTTTTATTTGCCACAAGTGGTATAAATATGTCTTAGAGCAAATTATATA
>JAJRAP010000172.1 GCA_028679855.1 Candidatus Methanoperedens sp. | reverse complement strand
CGGGATGCAGGCAGCTTTTGAGAAGAAAGGGAAAAAGGTGATCTCTGTCGGATTCGCTGGCGATGGCGGAACTTATGATATCGGTCTTCAGAGCATGTCAGGCGCTGCTGAGCGAAACGACGATGTGCTCTATATTTGTGTTGATAACGAGGCTTACATGAACACAGGCATCCAGCGAAGCGGCGGGACGCCCTTTGGCGCATGGACGACAACGACGCCAGTTGGCTCAAAGGTGCAGGGGAACCGTACATTCAAGAAGAACCTGGGCGAGATAGTGGCAGCTCACGACATTCCCTATTATGCAACGCTGTCCATCGGTCATCCGCTTGATTTCATAAAGAAAGTTGAGAAAGCAAAAAGCATCAAGGGATTCCGATTCCTCCATATGTTCACGCCCTGCGTTCCTGGATGGAAGATAGATCCTGCAAAGACCATAGCAGTCACAAAACTTGCTGTGGAGAGCGGGATGTGGACGCTTTACGAGGTTGAGAACGGTGAGAAGAAGATCACATACAAACCCGGGAGGATGAAGAGGGTGAAGGATTATCTGATGATGCAGGGCAGGTTCCGGCACATGAGCGAAGAGGATATAAAGACGCTTCAGGGCTGGGTGTGCAAGAAATGGAATTTGCACTATAAGGAGAAAGGCGCACCTGATGTATGCGAGATAGAATTGCCAGAAGAGCACCACGCGGTCACGGAAGAGCACAGGGAGATACACGGACCTTGATGAAGAAAACAAGACCTATGCTCTATACTTTGAGCACATGCGTTCACTGTGCCGCTACAAAGCGGTTTTTAAGGGAACACGGGATTGAGTACGATTATGTGGATGTTGATTTGCTGGAGGGTCAGGAAAGAGAGAATATCCGCGATGAGGTGATGAAAGTTAGCGGTGGGTTCAGGTTCCCTACGATAGTGGTGGGGAAAAAAGTGATAGTGGGATTCTATGAGGATAAGCTGAAGGAGGCGCTGGGATTATGAGAACCGTTGCCGATATGTTCGCCGAGATGAAAATGATAGCAGACGAGGAGGGATACCAGTTCAACCCGGTTCAGAAAGACCTGGACGACATCATCCAGGGTATCTGGAATAACGAGCACAGGTACGGTTATCCCTCATGCCCGTGCAGGATGGCAAGCGGCGCGCTGGCTGATGACATGGACATAATCTGTCCGTGTAACTACATGGACGCAGATATCGCGGAGTACGGATGCTGCCTGTGCACGCTGTATGTCAATGACGACTGGATAAGCGGGAAAAAATCGCATGACCCGGTACCAGAGCGGCGTCCGCAGGAGTATTATGAAAAGGGCTATCCGGCGATAATGGAACAGAAAGGAGCAGGAGGAAAAGAAATGGCGCAAGTTTACAGGTGTACAGTATGCGGATACCTCTGCGCGAGGGATGAACCGCCTGATCTCTGCCCAATTTGCAGGGCGAAGAAGGAGAGGTTCGAGAAATTTGAAGCACAGGAAAGAAAGAATGAACAAAAAGGATATCAAACAAGAATGTAACGGCACATATCCACCGGGGTTAAAATCACCATGAGGGTCTGCTCCTATACGAAGAGAACGGGAAGTGCGATGCTGCGAAGCATGGTGCGGAGTTCCCGTATCGAGAGGGATGGTCAGAGCGCTCTCCTGTACGATTTGGGAGCTTGGAGCATTAATATGTTATTGAAATGCGCCTCTGCTTTGCGGTCTTTGCATTAACCTGATTCCGGAATTTGAAATCGCAGAAAAAAAAATAACACAGATACGAGGGCAAAAATTAAACATAAGAGAGGCGTTACAAACCACTATCTTTTGCCATGTTCATGAAGATATTGCTCTATCGCACCTATTGAAAAAATACCGGGATCAATCTTTCCTCCCGGACATCACAAAAAACCCGTTCCCTTTGACCAGCCACTTCAACTGCGTAAAAAAAGCCCTCACGCCTGCATCAGTATGCGGATGCGCGCCTATAAATGAAAATCCATTCTTCTTAAACCACCCAAGCACTTCTTCCACTGTATGATAGCTCTCATGGGGATGCACATATTTGTCAGCAATATATGCCACCTCATGAACGCTTCTCATTTTTCTCCCATAAATCTTTTTCTCCACATACTCCATCCTGCGCCCAAAATCCTCACCAGCCCTTAATCCTATCCATGCCCTCACAGCCCTGTGTCCCAGCCTGCCGTAGCGGTTATAAAGCCCCACGGTTATCGTTCCTCCAGGCTTGCACAGCTTCTCAAGAGCCAGGAAATTATCATACGGTTTTTCAGTATGGTGCAGGGCCCCGAGACAGAATACATGGTCAAATCGCTTTTCAGTCCTGAACTCTGCCATATCACAGAGGCTGAAATCTACATGCAGTTTGAACTTCTCTGCAAGCTCTTTTGCTTTCTCAAGCGATGCGCTGCACAGGTCAAATGCAGTGACCTGCGCGCCGTGATACGAGAAATAGGCTGCTTTTTCTCCCGTACCGCATCCTGCGTCCAGCACTTCTTTCCCTGAAAGCCCGGATGTTGTCAATTTCGCCGTTGAAAGTATCTTTCCCATGACATTGGCATGGAGCTTGTTCACGAGGTCGCGCTCTGTGTGGATAGGCAGCGATGGGTATGGATATGTTTCATAGAACCTGTTTACAATGCCTGCGATTCTGTCCATTGGAACTAATTTTTCCTTATTTTAAAAATGTATATGAGTGAAATAATTACAAGTCCTGCTACAACAATAGTTACATTTCTTATCCAGGATAACATCTCAAACAGGGGGTTTGTTTCATCCTCCGGCGCGGTCGAAGTAACATTAGATGCATTAGATCCGTTAATTTCCTTCTTTATGAACGAAGCGTTCCTTGATAGGGTCAGAGTGATCTCACCCCTGTCCTTTGATATCTCTTTGAAAAAACCCGATATCTCTGCATGGTCTGTGCTACTTATTGTGACATTGTCCATGCCGCTGATATTTCTCACGTCCACACCCTGAGGCATCACTATCGTCACAGGTGTATTTGCCTGTCCCATGAACCAGATGCTTTCTGCATTGAGAATGCTATTATCAAACCTGTATGTTGTGATGTATCTGTTCACAATGGTATCATAAAGATGGGTTTTTCCGATGATATCTGGTGACAAAGCTGCATCCACATCGAACAGATATACCCTGGAAGTATCGTTGTTTATCCTGACATCCTGCTCTTTTTCGATAGAGCTTCGAAACTCTTTGCGCAGCTCTTTGTCAGCCCGAAGGACTTCCCAAGCATTCACGAAACTGTCATTATCGCCAAAACCAGAATCAATGTTCATCCGAAACACTATTGAATCTGCGCCTGAAAAAGTCTCGTTATAGCTCCAGATCATATCATATTCATTCACTGTGATATTATTCACCCGGAGACTCCCCGCTTCACCTGCGCCAGCAGTCAATGCTATAACAAAAAAAGCTAACAAAACTCTCATTTTGTAAAAACCTCACATCCATCTGCAGTAACGATCATCGAGTGTTCTGCCTGGGAGATAAGCCCGCCACCCACTTCTTTCAGGATGGGGTATGGCATTATGATGTTTGCCTTGACCAGAGCCAGCATCGCGAAATCCACGTTGTTTCCGAGCCATCTTTTCGCAAACGGCAGTGTTTTATATTCCATTATTTTCTCAAGAAGTTTTCTTGCCGACGGGTGGCGCACGGGTCTCTCGGAAACAAGATGGTATATCTCAGCGTTCCCTGCATCGTATATCTTCCCAACACCGTCTGTGGCAAATGGCTCGATGGCGATTATGTCACCTTCTTCAAGCACTACTCCGTGCGGCATTTTCTTGTTGGGAATAGCTGGTGGAGCATGCTGAATATACTGCGCCAGTCCGTGCCCTGTGAGATTGACAATGGGTTTATATCCGAACGAAGTTATAGCATCTTCTATCACACCTCCGATATCCGCGGTATTCACCCCGGCATGGATGAACTTGATAGCATCAGCGAGGGCTTTTTCTGAAGCTTTTACAAGTTCTGGATGACCGGATAGGTCAACCGTGACTGCCGTATCCGCAATGTATCCATCTATGTGGACGCCTATGTCAAGCTTTACGATATCATTCCCAAAAACAGACTTATCATCAAAAGCAGGAGTTGAATGAGCAGCTTCATCGTTCCGTGAAATGTTGACCGGGAACGCGGGTTGACCCCCCTTCTCGCGTATCAGGTTTTCTGCGAACTCAGCGACAGAGAGCAGCGTTACACCTTTTATTACCTTATTTACAGTCTCAGCACGTACTTCTGAGAGAATCTTACCAGCCCTCAGATATTTTTCAATTATATCTTCATCTTCGTTCATTCCAGCACCAGATTCTTCCCGAACATAGTTAAATTCTTGCATCCGCTTGCAGTCACCACGACTACATCCTCAAGCCTTACACCGCCTGTTCTTTTGTAATAAAGTCCTGGCTCAACAGTAACAACGCTTCCTTCTTTCAATTCCTTACCGCTCTCGCTGAGATTTGGACCTTCATGTATATCAAGCCCCACTCCGTGCCCTGTGGAATGGATGAAACCTTCCGTGAACACACCAGTTTTGCCGCGTGCGGTCTCGTAGCCCCTTGCTTCAAGCACATCACACACGATATTGTGAACCTCATTTCCTGTGATGCCTGCTTTTATCCTTTTGATCGCTGCCTGCTGAGCCTCCCTGACAGCAGAGTACATATCTTTTATTTCATCAGATGGTGTCCCGCGCACCACGGTTCTCGTCATATCAGAATAGTATCTTTCTTTTTTCGAGCGCGGCACAAAGTCGATAACTATCGGTTCGCCTGCACGCAGTTCACCCTCGCCCTGCCAGTGAGGGTCGGCGCTTCCCCGCCCGCATGCCACTATAGTATCCGGCGCTTCGAAACCCCCGGAAAGAAGCGATGTCTCTATTGTAGACTTGATTTCTTCTGATGTAAGCGGTGCATTGTTGTGCCAGAGAACACCATTCGCGACCGTGGCGTTTCTTATAGCGCTTATCGCTTCTGCAAGCGCTTTCTCCCCTGCTCTCTGTGCTTTCTCGATGGCTTTTATTTCATTCTCATTTTTTACTTCCCGCATCTTGCGAAAAGGGCTCTTTACCGGAATAACATCAATGCCGTCCCTGCGCATGATGTCAGCAAGGTAAACTGGAAAATTATACGGCACTGCGATGCGCTTTATATTTTCGGAGCGCAGGAATTCTACGATCATCTCGTTGTAAGCGGCATCGATATCTTTTAGAGCCCTGAGCTTTTCCATTATCCCGAATCCTGAGGTGGGCAGCACGTCCCTGACCCGCGATTCTTTCTTTGCTCTCCCGAG
Source organism: Candidatus Methanoperedens sp. (assembly GCA_028679855.1). Taxonomy (GTDB): domain Archaea; phylum Halobacteriota; class Methanosarcinia; order Methanosarcinales; family Methanoperedenaceae; genus Methanoperedens. The sequence goes on along the minus strand of JAJRAP010000172.1, from coordinate 4,904 downwards.
TTCCATGTCTGAAATAAGGAGCTTTTCATTTTTTGAGTTCAAGTAGATGAAAGAATCATGCGCTAAAAATCCAGTAGCGTAGTACATATCAGCGCTGTGCGCGCTTTCACTTACCATAAGGTATGCATCGGCATCGGGAAGAGTGAGTTTCATAACTAACTACTAAATAAAAATAATTCTACATATTACCTTCGCATCAGATCAGGGTTGCGATCCATTGAGCCATGATCATTGCGATCAACGCAGCATACGGGACAGCTATATTGTCATGCTTGCTGACCGCCCCTGCCAGCATCCCGAAAGCACTCCCCATAATTGCCATTGGACCCGCATAATAGAAACCTGTTAATAAGGCTGCGATAAAACCTGAGAGCGAGCCTTCCCAGGATTTATCCTTATTGAAAGAGAGCCTGTGCCTGCCGTATCTCCTGCCTATCACGCCCGCAACACCGTCCCCTGCTGCAAGAATGGCGATGGCGGCAAAGCAGAGTTTTTCATCGATGAAGAAGGAAAGGGAAAGAAGGGAAAGAACTGAGAATATATATGATAATGGTTCGATTGAGAAGCCTTTTATTTCGTTCTCCCTGTAAACCAGTAACAGCGTGTCCCTGCTCAGTCTTTTTTTGAAGATCTCAATCGCCAGGTAAACTGCAAGACCCAGTACTACAAGAGCTATCATCAGCTTCTTCCCGAATAGATTTTCGCCGGCTAAAAAAGGTATCAGGACGCCTGAAATGTGAATTAATTTTCGAAATTGCACAATACTATTTTGACAGTCTGTATTATAAACTATTGTCTTCATATATTTGAATCACAGAAATACAACAAATGATAGAAGTCGAGGTTAAAGCGCGTGTATATGATCCGAAGCTCGTGGAAAGGTCAATTATTGCACTGGGGGCGTCAACTATCGGGATAGAGGCACAGGTAGACACTTATTACAGCGCTCCATATCGTGATTTCGCAAAGACTGATGAGGCATTGAGGATAAGGGTACAGGACAATAAGTGTTTTTTGACATATAAGGGTGCCAGGATGGACAGCATCTCCAAAACAAGAAAAGAATATGAGGTGGAGGTTAATGACGCGGATAACATGGGGAATATACTTTCATCCTTGAACTTTACACCGGTCGCTACCATAGTCAAAAAAAGAAAAAAATACAGGCTGGGGGATTTCATTATTTCACTTGATGAAGTGCGAAATCTCGGGGATTTCATGGAGGTTGAGGTCTCTATTCGGGATTCAAAGTCTCATGAAGATAAAGTTGAAAGCATATTCAGACTTTTTGAGAAACTGGGCATTAGCAGGGATGATTCCATCCGAAAATCCTATCTTGAGATGATACTTTAAAGATCATGAATCGTTCGTCTATCATAGAATAAATTTATATACTGTCATTCTCTTTTCAGGCGTTTATGAGCGTGTTCAGTTTACTTAATCCCGGTCTGCAGAAAGCTCTCGCAGAACAGGGCTTCACCACACCGACTGAACCGCAGGTAAAAACAATTCCCGCAGTGCTTGCAGGTGAGAACGTGCTTCTCATAGCACCGACCGGCTCAGGCAAGACAGAATCCGCAGTTCTTCCTGTCTTTAACAGTATCATGGCAAAAAAGGAAGAGGAAAGAAGAGGTGTATCCGTCCTGTACATCACTCCGCTGCGGGCCCTGAACAGGGACATGCTGTCACGGCTTGAATGGTGGGGTAAAGAACTTGGTATAAAAGTTGCGGTTCGGCACGGGGATACCACAACATATGAGCGTCAGAAGCAATCTCTGAAGCCACCGGATTTTCTCGTCACGACGCCGGAAACGCTGCAGATAATGCTCACCGGGAAAAGGCTGCGGAACAACCTCAGGACTGTTACGCATGTGGTCATCGATGAAGTGCATGAACTGGCTTCATCTAAGAGGGGAGCGCAGTTATCCATAGCCCTTGAGCGGCTTGTAGAAGTTGCTGGAGAGTTCCAGAGGATCGGACTTTCTGCAACTGTTGGGAGACCGGATGAAGTGGCGCATTTTCTTGCTGGAACAGACAGGACGGCGTGCCTGATCGAAGTCTCGCTCATCAAGCAGCTTGATTTTAATGTTGTATGCCCGAAGCCTTCACCAAAAGACGTGGTCTCTTCAAAAAAACTGATGTGCTCACCTGAGACGGCATCTCATCTTTGTGTTATCTCAGAACTCGTTGATAAACACAAATCCACCCTCATATTCGTAAATACAAGAGAAGCGGCAGAGATGCTGGGTTCAAGGTTCATGATGCTCGGGCTTCCCATTGGCGTTCACCACGGGTCGCTTTCAAAGGACGCGCGCATAGAAGCAGAGAACAATTTCAAGGGAGGTGTCCTTCGCGGGCTCATATGCACCTCATCAATGGAGCTTGGAATAGATATCGGGGATGTTGACCATGTTATCCAGTACATGTCGCCGCGGCAGGTCACGCGCCTGATACAGAGGGTGGGAAGATCTGGTCACTGGGTGGGTGAGCGCTCAAGCGGGACGATAATCACGATGGGTGCTGACGATGCTGCTGAATCCTCGGCAATAGCAAGAAGGGCAGGAGCAGGAGAGATAGAGACGATCGAGCTTCATGAGGACAGCACAGATACTCTCGCGAACCAGATATGCGGGATGGCGCTTGATTTCGGGGAGGTCCCTGTTGAAAGGATATATTCGATAGTAAGGAGAGCCTACCCGTTTCGCGCCCTCAAACTGGAGATGCTGCGCGCTGTCATCAAACAATTAATGGAAACGCGCCTCATTTGGTTCGAGGATGATCTTGTCGGAAGGAGGCAAAAATGCCTGCAGTATTTTTACGAGAACCTTTCCATGATACCTGATGAGAAGCGCTTTGAGATATTCGATATCGTGAGCGGAAAGACTGTTGGGGCGCTGGATGAAGTATTCGTGGCTGATTTTGCAAAGCCGGGGGCTGTGTTCATAGCAAAAGGAGAGATGTGGCGCATAATCGAGGTGATAACCGATAAGAGCAGGATAAAAGTGGAGCCCATAAGAGACCCGGGGGGTGAGATCCCGAACTGGTCGGGTGAGGAGATACCCGTGCCGTTTGAGGTGGCGCAGGAAGTGGGAAGAATAAGAAAGCGCATTATGGAGAAGCTTGAGGGAGGCGAGAGCGTAGAAAAGATCATCGAGGAGCACAGTAAGGAGTATCCGGCTGACAGGGAGGCAGCCGGTGAGATCCTGGAACTTATGCAGAAACAGAAGAAAGCGGGTCTTTTCGCGCCGACTGATGATACTGCCGTCATCGAACAGGAGGGAACTGCGATCGTCATAAACATCTGCGGAGGGCACAGGGTGAACGAGACACTGGGACGCGCGCTCACATCGCTTCTCGCTGCAAGATTCGGCGCCAGCGTGGCGATGGAGATCGATCCATACAGGATAAAGCTGGAACTTCCCAGGATGTTCCACGCTGAGAGAATAAAGGAGCTTCTCATGACAACGAGCCCGGATCACATAGAACCCATTATCGAGATGACACTCAAAAATACAATGCTCCTGAAATGGAAGATGGTGCATGTGGCTCGCAAGTTCGGGGCGCTCAATCGCGACGTTGATTACGAGCGCATAAGCATGAAGAAGCTGCTTGATGTGTTCGAGCATACACCAATGTACGACGAAGCCGTTCGCGAGATCTTCCATGACAAGCTTGATATCGAGCGCGCAAGGACCGTTCTGGAGAGCATCCAGAATGGCAGCGTAAAGCTTGTTGTCCAGCGCATAAGCCCGATAGGCGAGGCCGGGTTCATGGGAGGAAGGGAGCTCATGGCGCCAGAGAGGGCTGACAGCTCCATAATCATGGCTCTTAAGAACAGGATAATGGATGACCATGTGATACTGTTCTGCCTGAACTGCAAGAAGTGGAAATCAAGCACTGTGGTTAAAAGGGTGCCAGATAAGCCGGAGTGTCCTCTCTGCACAAGCAGGCTGATAGCTGCGCTCAAACCCTGGGAGGAGGAGGAGATAAAGCTGGTGAAGAAGCCTGAGAAGGAAAAAACTGAGGAGGAGAGGAAGAGGACTGCGCGGGTGTACCGCAACGCCAGCCTTGTGCTCTCGCAGGGAAAGACTGCGGCGATAGCGCTTGCTTCGCGGGGTATAGGACCAGATACTGCATCAAGGGTGATAAGGAAGATGAGGGAGGATGAGGAGGAGTTCTATCGGGATATTCTTATTGCGGAGAGGAATTATGCGAAGACGAAGAGGTTCTGGGAGTAGGATCACGGAAGTTACCGGGGGTCTGGTGTAATACTCAGTCCTTGATTTTTCATCTTGAATCTATAGCAGCACCAGAAGGCGCAGGACTGACGCCCTACCTCCCGCACTAAGGGCGCCCGCGGCTTGGAGATGCGGTTTTTATCTGGCGCGGTTTTTTATGCGAGGTGGCTGCCTGGGGGAATATCGGCGCCGGGGATTAATATTTAAAGAATGATAAATATGCGGCGTCTCCCACGGAACACGGATTACACAGATGACACGGATACGCACGGATTTCGTATCCGTGAAAATCCGTCAAATCCGTGCAATCCGTGTTCTACGTTGCGGTAAATCTGCGGTTTCGCGTATCGTTTATGAAAGACTTATTTCCACCGCAGAGATTTCGGCGCCTTTTCCAAGTGCATTTGTTTCTTCATGGATCACTTCCAGAACAAGCTCTATTGCTTCTTTTACATTCCTTAGAGCTTCTTCTTTTGTTTCACCCTGGCTAATGGCGCCCGGCAATTCAAGACACTGAGCAGAGTAGCCCCCTTCTTCCTCCTTTTCGAGTATAATTGTGTATTTCATTGTTCTGAATATATGTTTCTTAGATAAAATTCTTTCTGGTATGAATGAGTCGTGTTGGCTTCCATAAAGACTGCCTTAACATCAATCCTTGAGGATTCT
>JAJRAP010000171.1 GCA_028679855.1 Candidatus Methanoperedens sp. | reverse complement strand
TAGTGATTTTCATATTCCTGCTCCAGAGAGCCAATAAGCGCAGGATTGATTTCATCAAAGAAAAGTTCTACGAGCCCACCAAAAAGCCTGTAGATAGCGAGTGAGGAATACTAAACTTCTATGCTCTATTCATCGGCTAAAAAGACAGCAAGTTTTGAAATCTTATGGGTAATCCCTATTTGATTGTCTTTCTTCCTTCCCTCTTGCTAAAGACAAAATTCCTGCAATTATAAGGATTACGAGACACGTCAACAGCGCTGCATGAATCCCTGAAAGGAATGCAATTGATACACCGCCGATAAGCTTTGATGTTCCTATGAAAACTGAGAAGGCTGTGCTCCGCGGTATTGCCACGGTGGCTGCTGTTATTGTAATAACGAAGCTGCCGAGTGTTCCTGTGTTGGTCATAAGCCGGAGCAAACCCGAGATGCTCCCGTAATGTTGATGCTGTGCATTTGACATCACTGCGCTGCTGTTTGCCGGCCAGAACATAGCGCCTCCTATTCCAGTGATTATTGAGGCTAAAATTATGGTATAGTAATTACTTGAGATTGTCAGGGTCATATACATCAGTATCGAAAAACACATGAGCACTATACCAATTGTTGCGATTCCTCTGGCACCGAACCTGTCTCAAAGCCTGCCCATGTATGGCGAGAGAAAGCTGCTGATAATATAACCGGGTGTTAACAGCAATGATGCTGTAAACGGATCCAAACCCCTGATACCTTGAAGATACATGATAATCAAGAATGTTACCGACAAAAACCCAAGGCTTTGAAAGAAGGATGCAAAGATGGAAGCACTGAGCACCATGTTCTTGAAGGCGTGTAGGTCAAGCGCGGGCGACGCACTTTTTGCTTCCCAGTATAAAAAGGCTACAACTGCAATTGTGCCTGCAGACATAAGCAGGATATTGAAACTGCTTAATCCTGCAGAAGCAAAGTCTACTGCCCCGTAACATAAGAAAGAGAGCGCTAAGCCCAGAAGCAGCATACCTGTTAGGTCTAACTTCGCATTGACTTTCGGGTTATTCTTCAGGTATTTCATTCCAAGCAAAAACGCTACAATACCTATTGGCACATTTATGAAAAATATGAAACGCCAGCCTATGAATGTGGTCAGCATACCGCCAAGTACGATGCCCAGCATTCCTCCTATATTCCAGCCCATTGCGGTGTAACCATATGCTCTGCCCCGCATTCCAACCTCAAAGGTATCTGCTATTATGGCACCCGTTGTTGCCTGCATGAGGGCTCCACCTATTGCCTGTATGGCTCTGAAACCCACAAGAAAACCATTTGTTGGCGCAAAACCGCAGAACGCAGAGCCTATTGTAAAAACTGCAAAACCCAGGTTGAACATCTTGCTTCTGCCAAAGAGGTCGCCAAGCCTGCCGAACTGCATTGTAGTTATTGAAATAACAAGAAGGTAAATCAGTATTACCCATATCGTTTCTCCGAGATTTGAGTTTAGCCCTTCAGTAATAGATGGAAGCGCAAGCAACACTATGGTTGTATCGAGCGCACCCATTAATGTTCCGAGTACAAGTATGGAAAGTACGATTCCCTCGTGTTTACTGTGCATAAATTAATTCATTTAATATTAACTAACTATATATAAGTAGGATGATATGTAGAATGCCATGATTCAAGTTGAAATGGACAGGATTTATAAGAATATTCCTTTGGAAGAAATACCTTGGAATATTGCGACTCAGCCAGACGCTTTAGTTGAGTTGGTCGATAGTGGAAAAGTAAAACCCTGCAAAACTATTGATATGGGCTGTGGCGCCGGCAATTATGCTATTTATCTAGCCAGTAGAGGATTTGATGTTACAGGAATTGATATTTCCCCGGCTGCTATAAAGATTGCCAGAGAGAATGCAAAGAAGAAAGGGATCAAGGGAAATTTTCTTGTTGCCGATGTTCTTGGGGATTTGGATGAAGTTAGGGAAACTTTTGACTTTGCTTATGACTGGGAGTTGTTACATCATATATTCCCCGACAATAGGAAGAAATATGTTCAAAATGTGCATAAAACACTGAATCTGGGAGGGAAGTATCTTTCTGTGTGTTTCAGTGAGAAGGATCCTCAGTTTGGTGGCTCAGGAAAATATAGAGAAACACGACTGGGTACTCTTTTGTATTTTTCTTCTGCTGATGAATTGAGAGAGCTTTTCGAACCATACTTCAACATAAAAGAATTAAAAACGATAGAAGTTACCGCTAAATTTGTAAATCATCTTGTAAACTATGCGTTTATGGAAATGAAATGAAAATATCCAAAAGATCGCTGCAACTTCTGGACAGTGCATTAGTTGATAGCAAAGCATTTTCAATCTAATGGAACACCTTTACTTCCTTCCAATTTTGTTCGAACACACCTTGCAGAAACCAGGACCTTTGATATCAGTATCTTCACGGCAGTTTGAAAAATGCATAAGCCAGTAAGTTATTCTATGATTTTCCTGAAGCTTATCGAAGCTGCTGCAAACATTATTACATCGAAAATTGCAATGGCTGCAATATCAGACAAAAGGTTGCTAATGTCCCCGCTTATCATCAGGCCTCTCACAGCATCCACCGCGTAAGTCAAAGGATTAAAAAAAGCGAAGTATTGTAAGATCGGAGGCATCAACTTGATCGGATATAATGAATTGCTGACAAAGAAAAGCGGCATGATAAGAGCCTGGCCTATGCCCATGAACCTCTCTCTGGTTTTCATTATTGATGCTATAAGAATAGAAATGGCAGCAAACCCGCCTGAAACAAAGAATATTATTAAAATTGCCATAATGAAGTATAGGGGGTTAAACAGAAAATCAACTCCAATAAGCAGGGCAACCGGTATAATTATCAAGACCTGGAAAATTGCCCTGACACCTGAAGCTATTGACCTCCCTATAACAGTAGCATACCTGGAAGCTGGAGCCACAAGAAGTTTCTTTAATATGCCTGTTTCTCTTTCCCACACAATAGTTAAACCATAAAAGACCGATACGTATATTGT
>JAJRAP010000170.1 GCA_028679855.1 Candidatus Methanoperedens sp. | reverse complement strand
TATAATTTTCTGATAATCCCCCTCTATATGTCCATTGCCATGAATATTTCGAAAAATTATCTATTATATAAGGTATATCGAATTCACTGTCTGCAGCGGGAATTTCTTCCGTTCTGAAATACTCTGATAAAATAAAAGGATAACGAATTGCGAAAGGCACGAATATATTTCGCGCAGTCTGCCATATCTGCATTTTTTCATTTAATTTAAATGATTCAGGTAGGTTATCAAAATGTTTTAAAATTATTTTTCCAGCCTTTTTTCGAATATCAGCCTCTTTGTCAAAAAGAAATGTTGATATTATATTCAATATTTCAAGAGGCAATCGGTCTAAATGAGGCTCAACAATATGTAAAAAACTTTGCTTGTGTTTTAGATTTGATGACGAAATAGAGAGTGCACAGTTTAAAAATTGAGCAGCATGTGCAAATTGCTTTAAACGTTCTACCATATGCTCGAACGCTATCAACTGTTCATTTGGATCGTCACATTCTGCGGAAATAAGTAACAACTGATTTAAATCTCTATTTATAGCACCATAACGTTCAATCATGCGAAGTTGAACCATATCCACCTTATTTTTTAGATCTTCTAGAATCGCTCCAATATTCTCTTTCAATAAATCCCACCATCTATTCAAAGGAAGTTCCTTATGTATAGCATACCAAAAAGCTTCGTGATACGATGGATGAACGAAATCATATTTAATTGAATCTTCGCTTTTATCACGACTTTCTATAAGTATCATGTCAAATTTGTCTCTAGCATGTGAAAGCGGATTAGTTGGAATGCCAGTTATATATTTACATTTAAACATATAAGCCAAAATTTCATTATACCCACTTTCAAAATCCATCTTTGAAGCTGAAGTATCCGGAAAGATAATGCTTGTTGTTGAGCATACTTCCAGCCACATAAGAAAGATTTGTTCATGTTCAGGTAAGGATGCCATCCATTCACCTAATGTTAGTGTCCAGAGACTTGCTGGGGTAAAAGTGATACATTCAAAATCATGATATTAAAAAGACAATGTCAAAGGATTATGGAATTTGTTCCATGCTTCACAGTTCATGTAATGAATTTACCCAAGAGGTCAGTGGACATTAACATTAAGCATTGCGAGTTTACTCAAAAGAATCTAAACACCCCTGATGTTCAGGGCGAAATTGATGTTGTGCGAATAGACCTTGAAGGAAAAACCATATACTTATGCGAAGTTGCAATCCATCTGACAATAGGGCTGCAATATGTCAAAAACAACAAACCTAACAATATCGAAAAACTTGTTGAAAAATTCAGCAAAGATATAGAATATGCCAAAAAATATTTTCAAGACTATAAAATACATGTTATGTTATGGTCTCCTGTTGTGAAAGAAACCCCCAATGCTAAGCATAACCAGATGGATGATGTCAGACTAATCAAAAGTAAGATCATGGAAAAATATGGCATTGATGTCGAACTAATAATAAATGAAAAATTTCTTTTATGCTTAGAAGATCTGAGAAATTATGCCAGAATGGAAACTAAAGATATAAAATCACCTGTAATCAGGCTAATGCAAGTTGAAGAATACCTGAAAAAACACATAAAAAAATCCTCGGCTGTTCTTCCGAATATATAAGAAAAATTAGCATCCAGAGAGATATTATTATAGAAAAACCAATAAGTAATGTCCCAATATCGAAATGCGTTTTGTTTCCTATGCGTTAAAAAAATCCTCAAGTCCCCGCTGGAACAGGGTCTCCTTCAGAATGGTGCTCTCTTTTATCCATCTCGCCTTTGGAATAACAAGCCTGGTCGAGATATACTCAAACGCCTCATTCAAAGACGCACATTTCCTTGGCGCCGCCTTCAGCGCAGCCCTCACGTTCTCCCTTACGTTCCACACTCCCACAGGCATTATATAGCCTGGATGCGCCTCCCGCAGTATCACCACGCGCGCCTGCCGCTTCTCTTTAACAAGATACTCATTCACCGCAAGCCTCGCAGCATAGTAGCAGCCGCCTATCTCTGCGTAAGTTGTCCTTCCTTCATAACCCTCAGAGGAGGACATTATCGCCACATCCTTCCCGAACGGGTTCCATACAGTATTCGGGTACCATGCCTCAATGAGTTCATAGCTCCATGGTTTTGGCATCATAAGCACAACGAACCTGTTATCAAGCTGCCACGATTCGAAGATCATATATTCATTGATCAGCGGGAAATCCTTCATCATCTCCATCAGATGCGCGCCTATCATACTGTCCACAGCTGTGATGCTCCACCGGGTGGGAACGAACCGACGTGCTTTTCCTTCACCGAAAGAGCCCACAGAAAAAGCTTTCTGGATGTTTGAAACAAGAGTCCCATCTTTATAAAGCCCCAAAACTGCATCCTTTGCCAGAAGATTGGTATCACTGTTCGCTTTTTCCATCCTCTGGTCAAATTTCGTATTCCCCACATCGATCTTCTTTAGCGGCGCCGTGGGACCGAAGGGCTGCACTTCATCATCAAGAACAAGTCTTGCTTTTGGTTTTTTTAGGAACTCGGCTTCCACATCTATGGGTGATGAGCAAAGCGCCATCTCCCGCGTGGCTTCTATAATGCGGCTTCCTTCAAGATCCCTTATATGAACAAGATGTTTTCCCCTCACCAGCTGCGAGCGAAAGTCCACGATATCATCAATGCTTTTTTCCAGCCACATCTCCGGCGTATCAAGAAGAGTGGTATCGCCGTGCGATGGCGGAATGAGAGGACCCACAGATACATACGGATACCCGATCCTCCCCACGAACACGCCGGGAGGTGATGAGCCATCGATGTTCAGGCTGTCTGTGAGCGGCTTGACCTTTGCGCGGGAATAGAACTTGACAAGTACAGGGCATCGCTGTTTGCCGCATAATAATTTAGCTCCTCGGCACAATATGCACAGGGCATCGCTATTTCCTGTAAAGAGCGAATCCGCGCTTTCCATATAATGATTGATGATATGCTCAGATATAAAATAATTATACCAACATGTAATGTAACGGTCACGTTAAAATACTTATTTATGTGAGTAAGTTCCTATATAATGGAAGATGAACCTCAGGTGTTGATATGATTTACCGGTTCGGGAATAAGAAACCTTCAATTTCGAAAAGCGCTTTTATTGCAGAAACCGCGTGTATCATCGGGGATGTTTCCATAGGCGAGGGATCAAGTGTCTGGTTCAACTCGGTCATCCGAGGCGACATGGCGGAAATCAGAATAGGGAAAGGATGCAGTATCCAGGATCACGCAGTCATACATTCTGACGAGAACGAAGTAAAAATCGGGGATGGTGTAATTATAGGGCACGGAAGCATCGTTCATGGAAAGCAGATAAAGGACAATGCGCTTATCGGGATGAACGCCACGATACTTCATGGTGCAGAGATTGGTGAATACGCAATAGTGGGGGCGGGCGCGCTTGTGCCTCCCAACCAGAATATCCCTGCGAACATGGTGGTAATGGGAATTCCCTGCAAAGAGGTAAGGAAAACGAATGAGGAAGACATTGAGATAATAGAAAATACTTTGAGAAATTACAAAAAACTGACTGAGGAATACCTTAAAATGAAAGGATGAATATGCGAAATATCCAAATAGAGGAACTGGGCGCAACTGCGATAACAGAGCGAAAGGTCGAAGTGGTGGAAAGAAAAGGGCTGGGGCATCCTGATTATATCTGCGATTCGATAATGAACCAGGTATCTGTGGAGCTTTGCAGGGAATACATGGATCGTTTCGGCGCCATCATGCACCACAACATCGATAAGGGACTTCTGGTAGCTGGAGAAGTGAAAACAAAGTTCGGCGGGGGCGTGATACTTAAACCCATGCGTATAATCTTCGGCGACAGGGCTACTTTTGAGGTTGAGGGTGAGTTTATCGATGTTGAGAATATTGCAATAGATACTGCTAAAAAATGGTTGAATGATAACCTGAGATTTGTTAACGGTGACTCTGTGGATTACCAGGTCGAGATCGCCCACGGTTCTTCTGAACTCACAGATATATTCAAGCGCAAAGACGCCGTACTCGGGGCGAACGATACCTCTGCTGCTGTGGGATATGCCCCCATGACGCCCACGGAGAGCCTTGTGATTGAGACTGAAAGATACCTGAATTCACCTGATTTTAAAAGACGATTTCCTGAATCCGGGGAGGATATTAAAGTCATGGGTCTGCGGGAAGATAAAAAACTGAATTTGACCGTGGCAGACCCGCTTGTGGACAGGTTCATCGGCTCTGAAACAGAATATTTCAGGAAAAAAGATGAATTGCTTGAGGAGATAAAGCTCTATGTAGTGGAACGAACTCAACTTGAGACGTCGGTGGTGCTTAATACGCTTGATCGTGAGGGTCGAGGGATGGGTGGAATATACCTTACTGTTACGGGCACATCGGCAGAGGATGCTGATTCGGGTCAGGTGGGACGCGGGAACCGCGTGAATGGCATCATACCCCTTAACAGACCCGTGAGCAGCGAGGCTGCGGCAGGTAAAAACCCAGTTAGCCATGTGGGAAAGATATACAATGTGCTTAGCCACAGGATAGCCAATGAGATTTATCTTAATGTACCTGACATCAGGGAGGTTTATGTATGGCTAGTGAGCCAGATAGGCGACCCCATAGACATTCCGAAGATAGCGGCAGCGCAGGTCATTATGGAGCGCGGGGATGTGGGATCTGTGAGAAAAGAGATAAATGAGGTCATAGACAGGGAGCTTGCTAACATACAGGCGTTCTGCATGGAACTGGCGAATGGGAAGATACAGGTGTGTTGAGTGGATTTTTGCATTGTTCACAGGTTGATCTGGCTTTCTGGATGCATCTCTCTATCATTTTTTCCTCGTTCATGCCGGGGATTATGACTGAAACTGCGGGCTGGCTCATCATACCATTCATATCGGGAGTGATTAAAATAGCTTTTCTTTAAATCTCATCATCTATATTCATACACGGGCATTTCTTTCCAATCCCAATCCACAGGCGGCGGATTATGACGCAGTGTGAGGAGCAGCGAGCCTCCATAGAACCTGTGGTTATTTGAGTTTTTATCCACCCACCTGTCAAATCTTCAATACCACAGGCCACAGCCTGCCGTACCTCTCCTGCACCTCAATGGATAGGTCAAATGTCCGGGAGAGCACTTCTCCTGTAAGAACGTCATTTTTATTTCCCCTTGCCACCACTTTACCCTGCCGCAGCGACAACACATGTGTAACCGCGGGAACTATTTCCTCGTGCCGAATTTCCTTCCAAGTACCTGCGCTTTTCCTTCCGAAGGAAAGTGATAGCCATTGATTATACTGACCAGGCTCGTCTTTCCCGAACCATTAGGTCCAATAATTGCCCAGTGCTGCCCCTTTTCGATGCGAAGGGATATGTCATGGAGGATAGTCCTCTTATCCCTTATGAATGAGATGTGGTCAAGACGGATTACTGGGTGTGGAGCCATGAGGTTTTTCATATATGTTAATCCGTTATCCCCCTTTTCAGCAGTATATATGCAGCCCCAAGTCCTGCAAGCCCGTAAACAAGAAGCGGTATCAGGTACACTGAAAAAGCCTCAAATCCTTTCTGGTATATCAGCACGGTCTCAAGCGCCCTGATGCCCATTGTGATGGGAAGAGCGTTCCCAAGCAGTATCATCAATTCAGGCATTGTCTCAAATGGGAAGAAAACCCCCGAAAGGAAGAGCATGGGGATGCTCAGCACCAGTGTCAGCAGCATAGCTGTATTCTCGGATTCCGCAAGCGTAGCAAGTGCCATTCCGATACCGATAAATGCCGCGGCATATACAAGGATAATAAGGAAAAGCTGTACCAGTTGATCGGGGGGGATCAAAATACCGTAGAATACAAAGGCGACTATTATCATGATAATCCCCTGAATAAAAGCGATAATTATCAGTGCTGCTGTCTTTTCAAAGAGGAACATTCCAAGAGAGAGAGGGGTCAGAAGCGTCCGTATCAGTGTCTTTTTTGACCTCTCCTGCACTATGGTAATGGATGCGAGAAGGAATGAAATGAACATCAGCACGATGGAGATGATGCCAGGCATCAGGAAATCAAGGTAAGACCTGTTCCTGAACACAGGGATTCGATCCAATTTGATAGGAGCAGCGATAACTCTGGGAGACCTTTCTATCACTTCGCCTATTACGAGCCCGGTTCTATCGATGTCAGATGTCAGGGCAGAGGAACTGTTTCCCATCTCTGCTGTTAGTTTTTCCATCTGGAAAGAAACATTATAAGACTGGTTCTTAACATCTGCAAGAGCAGCAACGGTATTTTCGATGTTACTGATATTCCCGTACATATTTGATATCTCAGAAGTGTAAATGATGATGGATTCCTGCATTTTCTGAAGCTTGATATCAGTTTTCTCCAATTTTTCATGCAACTCGGCGCTTTTTTGTGAAATTGTTACAAGGTTGCTGTGAAGCGTCCTGATGCGTCCTGTCTTCTCAAGCATAAGCGCCCGAGTATCCCTCAACTGCCTGATGGCAAGCGCCATTGTGACGCACTGCTGTGTTGACGGATCAATGCTGCATGTAAGATTATATGTAATATGCATCTGGTTCTGGACATCCTGCATTGAAGCGTCCGCAGCATCGATATTATCGACCACATACTTCAAGTCGTCCCTTAATTCTGTTGTATCATTCTGGATCGAACTCACGTTCCTGTCCAGTTCCCGCAGTTCCTGCCTCGTCGCATTTATATCATCAGCGCTTTGCAACAGGTCTTTTCTCATCTGCTCAAGTGAATTTTTCATTACCACTATTGACTCATTGAGGCTTTCTACGTCGATCTCATCCATCGAGGAAAGGACATTGCGGGTATCGCCGTTTAGATTGACAATGCTTCTGTTTATCATTACGACGCCCTCCTTCAACGGTTTCAGTTCTGATTCCATCTGTTTCAGGTTTTTCCAGAGTTTGCTTATAAAACCGAATGTGAGTTCATAGGACATCTTCTCAGTGGTAGAAAGGAACGCGGTTGAAATGACCGGCGCTATCTGTACCCTTGAATTATCAAGAAAGAGTTGAAGTGATTGCGTTTCATCTTCTGGAATGAAAATACCTGCGCTGTAGCGTCCTTTCCTGACCCCTTCCTCTATGACAGCAGGGTCTGTGGTGTTCTCCTCAACTATTATGAACATACTGCTTTTGTTCAGTTCCTCGATTATCTGTTTTCCCTGTTCAGACCCGCCGCCCACACCCAGTTTCACATCCCTGACGCCACCTTCTGAGGCGCCTGAAAATACCGACCCTATCAATACCATAATAAGTATCGGAGCGATAAAAATCAGCATCAGTGTCTTCTTGTGGCGGATATATACCTTCAGGTCTTTTTTGATGACTGAACCGGTCAATGCCACGCCTCCCCTGCCGCATGGATGAACACGTCCTCAAGGCTTGGACTTGAGGAATCCACACTATTTATTTTCTCACCGTGCGATTTGAAAACGTCAAAGATATCCTGTACAGGGACTTCCTCGCTCAGTGTTACTTTTAATCCCATCTCATTAATACTGCACGATCGTATCGCTTTTATGGGCTCTAAACTGCTTTTGATTATCCCGTAGTTCCCTGGAATGCTTGATATCTGAAGCACTTTTTCTCCTGCTGCTTCTTTAAGTTCACCGGGTTTTCCCTCTACAACGATCTTACCCCTGTTCATTATCAGGATCCTGTCACACAGCGCGTCCGCTTCCTGCATGTAATGTGTTGTGATAAGTATCGTAGTTCCTTCACTGTTCACTTCCCTTATCGTGTCCCACAGCGCCTGCCTGGACACAGGATCAAGTCCCACCGAGGGTTCATCCAGGATAAGCACACGGGGTTTATGCACCAGCGCGCATGCAATGTTCAGGCGCGTCTTCATGCCTCCTGAGAGAGTGCCTGCCCTGCTGTTCGCCTTTTCGCCAAGCCTGAGCATCGAAAGGATATTGCTGCTCCTTTTTTTTATTTCGGAGCCAGGTACACGATATAATGAGCCGAAATATGTAAGGTTCTCATTCACTGTCAGATCATCGTAGAAGCTGTTCTCCTGCGGAACCACTCCGATTATCGAAAGAACTTTTTTCTTATCAACTACCACATCAAGACCATCTATGTAAGCGTGGCCCCCTGAGGGACGGGACTGGCATGACAGCACCCTTATAAGTGTTGACTTACCAGCTCCGTTTGGACCAAGAAGACCGAATATGGTTCCCTTTTCGATATCAAGTGACACATCAAAAAGAGCCTTGAAATCCCCATAGTTTTTTGACAGTGATAATATCTTGATTATTTGTTCCATCGTACGCCTTTTATTATCTAATACTTGCCATTTATCATTATA
>JAJRAP010000169.1 GCA_028679855.1 Candidatus Methanoperedens sp. | reverse complement strand
CGCTCAGAACGCCTTGCTGTATCCCCGTGAAGTCATGCCTGAAAGGTTCGTTGCAGAGAAGGTAAAAAGCATCCCCCCCTCCGGGATAAGAAAATTCTTTGACCTTGTACTGGAGATGGACGGGGTTATATCGTTAGGGGTCGGAGAACCGGATTTCGTTACGCCCTGGCACATCAGGGAAGCATGCATATATTCACTTGAGAAAGGGGTCACATCATATACATCCAATTACGGCCTCCTTGAATTGAGGGAATTAATATCAAAGTGCTACAGGAAGGATCACAGTGTTAATTATGACCCCGGGAATGAGATACTCATCACAACAGGCGTCAGTGAAGCCGCAGACCTTGCTTTCAGGGCAGTCATAAATCCAGGGGACGAGGTCATAGTACCAGAGCCCTGCTACGTTTCTTATAAACCCAGTGTTTCACTTGCAGGTGGGAAACCGATACCTGTTCCGACATATCAGGAGAATGAGTTCAGGGTGACAGCAGACCAGATAAAGAAGAACATAACAAAGAAGACAAAAGCTCTTGTCCTTAGCTACCCGAACAATCCGACAGGTGCGGTCATGAGGAGGAAAGACCTTGAGGAGATCGCTGACGTGGTCAATGAGAACGACCTCGTAGTAATTTCGGACGAAGTGTACGGAAAATTGACTTACGATGGCTCACACACCTGTTTTTCCACGCTCCCGGGACTGAAAGAGAGGAGCATTATCCTGAACGGTTTCTCAAAATCGCATGCAATGACAGGGCTTCGCCTGGGCTATGCCGTAGGTAGCGAAGCGCTCATAGCAGCAATGACAAAGATACATCAGTATGCCATGCTCTGTGCCCCTGTAACAGCCCAGATGGGTGGAATAGAGGCGCTCAAGAACGGGGACGGCGAGATGCAGAAGATGGCCCGGGAATACAACAGGAGGCGGCGGCTTGTGGTGAGCGGTCTGAATAAGATGGGGCTTGATTGTTTTGAGCCTATGGGCGCCTTCTATGCTTTCCCGAGCGTTAAGAGCACAGGATTGACTTCAGAGGAATTTGCGGAACAGCTTCTCAAAGAGCAAAAGGTCGCAGTGGTGCCGGGCAATGTGTTCGGAGAATGCGGTGAAGGATACCTGCGCTGCTCCTATGCCACTTCGCGCGAGCAGCTCGTAGAGGCGCTGGCTCGCATTGAGGCGTTCCTCGATTCGCTTTAATGCTCCTGAAGGTCATTCGGGTGGGCAAGAAGGTCATTGGCATAGACCTGTTTGCCAATTCGAGTCATGTAAAGGCGAACCCACCATACAGTCATTATTGGATATATAATACAGAGTGATATCACGAAACTTAAAAAAAACCAGATTATATTCATGACAGGGATTAAATTCATAACATGGTCAATTATAGCAAAAACAATAGCCACTCCAATCGTGACAAAAAAGAGCAGGATAACATCAGACATATGTTTCATAAAAAAATCAACCCCTGCGAGTATCCCCCCGACAGGACCATGAGAGTCTATCACAAGCGCATACCTGAAAACTGCAAGCGAAACACTGATTATTAACAGGTAGACCATCCATAATACAAACCCACCTATCAGCATTAAACCGACACCTGTCGAAGGCTGGTTAAAATCGACATTCACAGCTCCGGGCACTATAAATACAATGCCTGCAAGGGCAAGTAGCAAAAACAGTATCTCAGCCAGGAACAGATTCAAAGCGTTCTTTTTTCCTGATTCCATCATCGTGGAAATATGGGATTTTCCAGTTTCTGTCGCCTGTCTTGCCATCCCGATGGCTCCAGATGTAAAGAAAGAAGCTATAAGAAGGAGGAGCAAAAAGCCAATTATTACAAGGGCAGCTATTTCATACATATGCTGTCCAAGAATTGAAAGAATCGCAAAGGAGATAGCTTCAGGACTATTATACTCATTAAATGAAAAAGAACCTAAAATTGATAAAAAACCGATGGCGATAATGATGAGAACCACAAGTCCTGAAAGTATTATATTAAGGATAAAAGGTACACATAGATTGAAATTCTTCGTATACGTATCAATGCCATTACTTATTATTTTACCAATTTCTTCCGCCATTTTCAACCATCTTCGTTATTTAATTTATTTAATCAGTTATTAATTTAACCTTTCCATTATAAACTTCTCGTCTTTACGATATCCCCTTCAATATCTTCTATTTCATTTACATAAGTTTCGGCTATCTCCCGCGCAAGTGGTCTCCAGTCTGTTATCCCAAGTTCCTCAAGCGAAGCTGTCCTGACCTCAGCTGGCGTCCCTTCGGTTGTGATGTTTATTCCGCAGTGTATTTTCTCACTCGTTACGCCGGCAGTGGCAATGCTTACCGTGAGCTTCCCCTCATCGATAAAAAGGTCATCTCCGAATCTTGTCGTCTGAATGCCCTGCCTCATGAGAACGTCCATGATGCAGACCATGAGGAGGCGCTGCATATAGTAGGCAAGGCGCATGCTTGCTGGTGAATCGAACCGTTCCACGATGATATGGATAAGATCATCACCCTGAATTGTCTTTCCTGCTTTCTTATCTTCAAGGTCTTTCATATTATCTAAGGTAACATCCATTGGTCCGTGGAAGATCACCATTGAATCGCCTTTTATTCCTAAGGTGAAAGCCCATAGCGGGCCTATCTGGGAGCCGTCGTATTTTATTTTTTCCGGGAGGATTCGGTGTATCATATATGTTTTTTCATTCCTTTCTCATCTTCAATAGAGCCAGGTTTGCCTCACATTTCTCTATCAAACTATGCAATCCATTCCCGTCCATCTCTTCAAAAACATTTTGTGGGAGTAAAACATAATTCCATGTTCGAGGCTGGACTGTATAAGGAATGTTTCTTATCCTTGAAATCTGAAGGCATCGCTCCGAAGCTGCAATTGCTTTTCTCTTTGTATCAGTATCTGTATTTGAATCTGTTTTTTGCCTGATATATTCTGCAATCATGTCCGCTTCTTGATTCATATCAGCCATAACGAACATGACAGGTTTTTTGTTGGTCTTGAATTTATTAAAATCATTTTGCAGAGCATCGAGTTTTGCCAGTCCTATATCTATCATATGTTTCTGGACTTCTGAAAGCTCGACAGGTTTGTTGGTTTCGTCCCTGTGAGCGGTGACCATAAGTTTCTCTGATTCAGGCAGGGATTCTATTTTATTTGAGAGAAGGCTGCTCTTTTCTATGAAAAGCTGGTCTTTGTTTAGTTTAATTTTCTCCCTTAATTCTTCGATGGATTCCTGCCAGCGCTTCTGCTCTGCATCCGAGGCATTGTGGACGTGGTGCGCTTCATCATTAATGACCATGAGGTCGCCGTTGTATGTCAGGAAATCCATGAAACGCTCAACGCGCTGTGAAACCGTGGCATCCCTGCTTTCGATACCTATATCTTCTGCAAGAGTGATTTCTTTCTGTCTTGACGTGTCCATCAGTTGATGCCAGTTGGTTATCAGGATAAAAGGCGATTCTGTGAAAGGCGTATTTTCCTGTAAATCTTCTTTTGAGAATATCCTGAGATCAAAACCCTGCCTCAGGTTATCGGGCATGAAGAGGGATTTTTTCAAATCCGCTGTCATGGGCAGCCTTTTTCCATTCCTTTTTTTGCCGAGGAAGGAATCAAGCAGCCTATCGTATACGATATTTCCGGGAGCTACGAGCAGGAAATGGGATGCGAACCTTTTGTCATTCAGTTTTACCCTGTTCCAGTACTGCCATATTATCAGGGCTGTTATGACCCATGTTTTCCCCGTTCCTGTTGCCATTTTGACAGCGAATCTTGGATGTTCCATGGATTCGATCCCGTGGCGCAGGTTCTCTTTCTCGAGGAGTTCGCATGAGAACTGCTCGAACAGGGCTTCGACATGCGGAATGCCAAGTATTTCATAGCAGTAGATGATTGTTTCGATTGCACGCCTCTGGCAGGGGTGAAAGAATTCCCCTTCATGCGCCATATCAGAGAACCAGTAATTCATGAGTTCTCTTGTTACATGGGTAATTTGCTTACCGTTGACTGGTGGATAATTCTCATTAGACCATTTTTCAATGAATGGCTCTATGGCTTTAGCGAGAGGGTGCTTGCCGAAGAGTTCTGTTTTGGATTTTGTGCGCGCCATTAAAATCTACTCGGAACTGAACAGGATTCTCCCTTTCAGGATTTCCTTGATAAAGGGATTACCTTCTCTTTTCATTTTCTCAAATTCGTCTTCTGTATAGCACAGCGGTTCTACCGGCAGATCGGTCATCTCAAGAATTCTATCGATTCTATCCAGGAATCGCTCCTTAAAATCTCCTATTATAGCTATATCAATATCACTGCCTTCATTAAAATCGTTGGGTGCAACTGAACCAAACAGATATACTTTTTTGACTTTGATGCGAGAAACGAGTTTCTCAACAAACTTGTTTATTTTGTCAAATAGTTCCTTACTTCTGCTAATATCGATTCTGCATATTTTATGCATTTGTCTGCATCCTCTCTTGTATAGTATTCAAATGGCGAGCCTGATGGGAAGGCATCCGGATAGCGCGGTGGAATGTAATGCTTATCAAGTTCCGTCGAAGCTCTTCCGAGGTCTCTGAATTCTGGAATTATTTTTTTAACTATCAAAACTATAGCTGCGCCAAGGTCGCGTTCTCCTTGATTTAACCACCGTTTACCTTCTTCTAAGTTGCTCATATCCTTATTACCTCAAATCCAACTCTTTAGTAACAGAAGCATCATTCCCGAAAACATCCACTACACGAACAGCAATGATGTATTTCTTGCCTCTTTTCAGGCTCGCATCAGCCACAACAGGCACAGACTCGCCTTTTTTCCTGTCCCGCATCGCCTGCCATGTACTCCTGAACACTTCGCCGTCGTAATCCCAATCCACAGTCCAGTAATCGATGAGCGCGGCAAAGTTCTTAGCAAGCATCTTTT